>DATAAL010000809.1:0-7289 GCA_036260145.1 Longimicrobiaceae bacterium
GGGGGGTGGGACGAGGCGTCGTGCCGGGCGCTGGGCGAGCTGGCGGACTCCGCGGGCGTCCCCTTCCTGAACGTGGGGTGCACGGCGGACGCGCTGCGGGGCGCGGCGTGCCGGCGGAGCACGTTCCACGTGGAGGCGAGCGCCACCATGTACGCGGACGCGCTGGCCGGGGACGCGGCGGGCGCCACGGGCGCCGTCCTCTGGCACCCATCGCTGGAGCGCTTCGGCGCGGCGCAGCTCAACGACCGCTTCCGCGCCCGCTTCGGGAGCGGGATGGACGGGCCCGCCTGGGCGGGGTGGATGGCGGCCAAGACCCTCTGGGAGGCGTCGCTCCGCGCCCGGACCGCCGACCCGGCCGGGGTGCGCGCGTACCTGGAGCGGGAGGGGACGCAGTTCGACGGCCACAAGGGGTGGCCGCTCTCCTTCCGCGCCCGGGACCGGCAGCTCCGCCAGCCGCTCTACCGGGTCGCCCCCGCCGACGGTGGGACCCGCGTGGTGGGGGAGGTCCCCATCCGCCCCGCGGAGGGCGGCGCGTCGTCGCGGGAGGTGCTGGACCGGCTGGGCGGCGGCACCTCCCCCTCCACCTGCCCGCCCACCCGGGAGGGACCGCCATGAGGCCACGCACGGGGCTGCTGCTGGGGCTGCTCGCGCTCGCCGCCTGCGGCGACGAGGACCGGACCCAGACCGGGTACACCCCCAGCAACGACCGGTCCTCCACCTCGTCCGACGACACCACGACGGTGCCGGCGCGGGTGGTCCCGGGCCGGACCGACACGCTCCCCGACCCGCCGCCGCCGCAGGACACGGTCGCCCTGGCGCTGGCGCCGCTGGGGACCGCCACGGTGCGGGGGAGCGGACAGCTCGCCGCCGCCGGGACCGTTACCGCCGTCTCGGTGGCGCTCGCGGGCGGCGCGGGGGGGGCCACCTACGAGGGGGCGATCCGCCAGGGGGCCTGCGCCCGGATGGGGCCCGCCGTGGCCTCGCTGGTCCCCGCCACCGCCGACTCGCTGGGCAACGGGGCGGCGGCGAGCGACGTCCCCGTCCCCCTGGACCGACTGCTCGGGGGACCGCACGTGGTGGTCTACGGCCGGGGCGGGAGGCCGGAGAGCTGCGGCGTCGTGGGCCGTGCGTCCGCGCCGCCCCCGCCCGACACAGTCGCATGACGCCACCCGGATTCCGCCGCGCGGGGGTCGCCCTGGGGCTCGGCGCGCTCCTGGCGCTCCCCGGACCGGCCCCCGCCCAGCGCGCCCCCGCCGCCCCGGCGGCGCGCGCGCCGCTCCTCTTCGTCAGCAACGAGGCGGGCCGCAGCGTTTCGGTGGTGGACGCCGTGGCGCGGCGCGTGGTCGCCACCATCCCCGTGGGGGAGCGCCCGCGGGGGATCCACCTGTCGCCCGACGGGCGGCGCGTGTACGTGGCGCTGAGCGACGACCAGCCCACGACCCAGAGCGGGCGGGACGCCATCGCCGTGATCGACGTCGCCACCCGGCGGGTGACCGCGCGCTACCCGGTGGGGACCGACCCGGAGCAGTTCGGCCTCACCCCGGACGGCGCGCGGCTCTACGCCTCCAACGAGGACGCCGGCACCGCCAGCGCCACCGACCTCGGGACGCGGCGGGTGATCGCGACGCTGGTGGTGGGGATCGAGCCGGAGGGGGTGGCGGTGAGCCCCGACGGGCGCTGGGTGTACGTGACCGCGGAGACCAGCAACACCGTGTCGGTGATCGACCCCCGGACCCACCGGGTCACGGCCTCCTTCCTGGTGGACGTGCGGCCCCGCGCCGCCGCCTTCGCCCCCGACGGGGCGCGCGCCTACGTCAGCAACGAGATCAGCGGGACGCTCTCGGTGGTGGACGCCCGCCGCCACGAGGTGGTCGGCACGGTGGAGCTGGAGCGGGGGGAGGGGAAGCCGGTGGGGGTGGCGGTCTCGCCCGACGGCCGGCGCGTGTACGTGGCCAATGGGGCGACGAGCACCGTGTCGGTGGTGGACGCCCGCACCCTGCGGGTGGTGGGGACCGTGCGGGTGGGGCGGCGGCCGTGGGGGGTGGCGCTGTCGCGGGACGGGCGCTGGCTCTACACCGCCAATGGGCTCTCGGACGACGTGTCGGTGGTGGACACCCGCACCCTGCGGGTGGCCGGGAGCATCCGGGTGGGCCGGCGGCCCTGGGGGGTCGCCGTGTCGCGGTGAGGGGCCCCCGGCCTCCGCCGGCCCCGGTGCGACCCATTCCCAAAGCGGGAGGCCCGATGCCGGAACCCGAAGCCGGGCCGGAGGGGCGCTTGCCCGTCCGGGCCCTCCCCGACGGCGCGTGGACGCCGCTGGCGACCGGCGGGTGAATCCGCGGCGCAGCCCCGCGCGTGGCGCCGGGGCGGGAGCAGGCGGCCGTGGCCCCTCCGGTTCAGCTGCAGTCGTTGTTCCACTTGGGGTGGAGCGTGGTCCCGTACAGCTTGAAGCATTGGTTGGGGGGCGAGGGGAAGCGCAGGTCGAACACGGTGCGCCACCCTTCCCACACCAGGCCGGTCTGCTCCTTCCCCACCACCCAGACGTCCGTCGCGCCGGGCGGCATGTAGTAGGTCTCCTTGTTCCCCAGGTTCATGTCGCCGGTGGAGACCAAGTGGTCCTCCCCGTTGTGCGTGTACTGCAGCTTGAACCTCGCCACGAACCCGCCCTTGTTGTAGAAGGTCACGTGCCCCTGCGTGGGCGGCACCGGCAGCGGCGGGTTGGGAACCGTGGCGTCCAGCGCGCACTCCCACACGTCGCCGGTGAACCCGTACCCGCCCCCGTACGGGCACGCCATCCTGCGGACCGTCATCCTCCCCGCGGCGGTGTCGACGTCGGCGACCAGGTAGTCCTGGTACGATGCCGCCCCCGAGCGGAAGAAGGGGATCCCCGTCTCCCCCACCGTCCCGATCCTCCCGCAGTCCGGGTGGATGTGGCCCGCGAACACTGCCGACGCGCCGTACTCCTTCAGGATGCCGTTGAACTCGCTCACGTACGGCTCCACGAAGTTGTCGTGGTAGTCGTGCAGGCTGACGAGGATGACGTCGCCCCGGTTTCGGGCGATGGCCAGGTCGTGCCGCAGCCAGTAGAACGATGGCTTGATGTAGTAGAAGTGCCTGCGCGCGCCGCCCAGGTTCCACGAGTTCCACTCGTCGGTGTACGACGGGAAGTTCTGCAGCTGGACGAAGTGCACCTTGCCCAGGTTGAACGAGTAGGCGAGGCTCCCCGTGAAGTCCGTGCGCAGCTCGGGGAACTTGTAGTAGGAGCGTTCCTCGAAGTCGTAGCTCAGGATCCCGGCGTGCTGCTTCAGCCACCCGTACATGAAGTCGACCATGCGCGTGGCGCAGTTGTTGTTGAAGCAGTCGTCGACGTTGTTGGAGTAGTCGTGGTTTCCAAGCCCCGGGTAGTAGGGCGTCCGCAGGGTCTTCAGCAGGTCGCCGTACGTGCTCATCTGCCAGTCGTGGCCGAAGGCGGTCAGGTCGCCGTTGATGAGCACGCCCAGCACCGGGAACGGGCTCCCCTCGGCGGCGCGCTGCTCCTGCAGCGCGTTCATGCTCGCGTACTGCTCGGAGATCTGCCGCGCCGAGTTCTTCTTGATCTGCTCATCGGTGGTGAGCCCGGGGGGAAGCACATCGTCGTACCAGGGATACTGCGGGTCCGACGAGACCAGGACGCTGAAGGAGTCGGGGGCGGCGGGCATGGGGACACCTCCGGTGAGGCGGAGCGGGCAGGGTGGCCGTGAGGCTTCCCGAAGCTAAGTGTCTCCACCTTTGAGTGCAAAGGCTTTCCTTGCTCGCTCCGATGATTCCGGGATTCATCTGCGGGCGCCCATCCCGTGCAAGGAGGTGCCGATGAGCCTGCTCTGCCTGGTCGCGGGGGTGCTGCTGATCACCCTGGCCGCGATCGACGCGCTCTGGACCACGCTGTGGGTAGACGGACACGGCGGCCCGCTGACGTCCCGGCACACCTCGTGGACCCGGCGCCTCATCTGGCACCTGGTGCCGCGCGACGACCACCGGCTGCTCAGCCTCACCGGCCCCGCGGTGCTGGTGACCAGCGTCGGGGCGTGGACGCTGCTCCTGTGGACGGGGTGGACCGTGCTGTTCAGCGCCGACCCCCGCTCCCTCCTCCACTCCCACGCGGGGACGCCGGCCGGTCTGGTGGACCGGGTCTACTTCGTCGGCTACTCCCTGTTCACCCTGGGGAACGGCGACTTCTCCCCCCGGGGCCCCGGCTGGGAGCTCGCCACCGCCGCGGCCAGCCTGAGCGGACTCTTCCTGGTCACCCTGGCGGTCACCTACCTGCTCTCGCTCCTGGAGGCGGTGGTGCAGAAGCGCTCCTTCGCCAGCCAGGTGATGGCCCTGGGGCGGACGCCGGAGGAGCTGGTCCTGCACGCCTGGGACGGGCGGGGGTTCCCCGCGCTCGAGCTGCAGATCGTCTCGCTCACCGAGCAGCTCAACCTGGTCAGCGAGCAGCACCAGGCCTACCCGATGCTGCACTACTACCACGAGGCCCGGGAGGAGCAGTCCGTCCCCCTGGGGCTGACCATCTTCGACGACGCCCTGACCCTGCTGGCGCACGCCGTCCGGGAGGAGCACCGCCCCGGCCCGGCCGCGCTGCACTGCGCCCGGGAGTCGGTGCGCCTCTTCCTGGACACCCTGCGCACCGCGTACGTTGAGCCCGCCGGGGAGCCCGCGCCCCCGCCCGACCTGGGGCGGCTCCGCGCCGCCGGGATCCCGACCGTGCCCGACGGGGAGCTCGCCGCCACGCTGCGTGGGCTGGAGGAGCGCCGCCGGCTGCTCCGGGGCTTCCTCGAGGGGGAGAACCGGGCCTGGCCGGGCGCCCGCTAGCGCCACGGGCACGGCTCTTCCATCGGAGCAGCCCCGCGCCCGGACGGACGCGGCCGAGCTGCTGGGGATCGACCCCGCCGAGGCGGAGTCGCCCTTCTGGGTCAAGGCGTTCAGCGGCAACGCCCCGCTCCCCGGAGCGGAGCCGATCGCCATGCTATACGCGGGGCACCAGTTCGGCGTGTGGGTCCCCCAGCTCGGCGACAGGCGCGCCCTTCTGCTGGGCGAGGTGCCCGGCCCCGGCGGCTGGTGGTGAGCTGCTCGTCGTGATTCCGTTCAGGGCGTGGCGTCGGCGGGGGTGAGATGGTGGCAGGTGGGGGGTGCGAACATCGTGTACGGCTGGTACCGGTCGGGTCCCACCATCACGTACAGCACGTCGGGCACGCCGCGCGCCCCCGCCTCGGCGTAGACACCGACTCCGTCCAGCGCTCCCACCCGCGTGACCTCGGCCGCGGCGAGGGGGCGCGCAAGCCCGTAGGGCCCGTAGCGCGCGCTCCGGAACTCGATCGCTTCCTGCCGCGTGAACCACCGCTGCGCCGTCGCGAACTCGCCGCCGGACCCGTTCGGGGTGACGAGGTTGCGCTCCGGGCCCGGCGACGGGGGCGTGTAATGGCGCCGCACGCCGATCCTGGACACGACCCAGGTCTGGCCCTCGCGCCTCCATTCCACGAACACCGGCGGCGTCTCGTCCGTTTCCGGCGAAACGAAGCGGGTCGCGCCCACCCGCCGCCATCGCGCTCCGTACATGTTTGCCTGGATCGCCAGGCTGGCGTCCGACAGCGGTCCGACGGAGCCGCGCGGGCCGTCGAACAGCTCGCAGGCAGGGCCGCCCAGGCCGATCACCCGGGCCGTCTCCGCAGCGGCGAACCGCCGGATGAGGGTTTCGCCGCCCCGCTTGGGAGAGGCCCGCACCCAGTCCCACGTCCCCCGGCGCGGAAAGAACCGGGCGGCGCCTCTCGCGTCCCGCCGCGCCGCCGCCTGCAGGAGCGCCTCGTTCCGGGCGGCGAGCGCGGAGTCGCCCGCGGGCCGCTGCCCCGGTGCCCGGGCAGGCGCCGCGGCCGTGGCCAGGATCGCGGCGGGCACCAGGAGGAAGCGGATCGTCCAGGAGCTAGTCCACAGGGGGGTCGTGCTCATTATCGCTCCCGCAAGAAGGATGGGGCCCGGTTCCTGGCGTGCTCCCGACACCGCAGCGGCGGCGCGAACCGGCACCCGTTCCTCAAGTATCGCTACCTCCCGGGATGGGCGACAGCCTTACGCCAGCGACCACCCGGTGCTCGTCCGCGCTACTCCGGGCGCGGGGGAGCGCCGAGCGCGGCCCGGAGCCGCTCCCGCAGGGCTGCGAGCTCGCCGGGGGCGTAGACGGAACGCCGGACCGCCCGCGGGTCGATGGGACCGCCCTCGAACAGGTCGCCGGGATACCGCGGGAAGAAGTGCATGTGCAGGTGGGGAAGGGTGTTGCCGTGCACCTCGTAGTTCATCTTGACCGCCCCGGTGACCGCCTGGAGGGCCCGCGATAATCGCTGCACGTCGCGCATGTAGGCGGCTCCCTCCTCGGGAGAAAGGTCGTGCAGCTCCACCGCGTGCCGCCGGAGGAAGAGCGCGCAGGCGCCGTCGGGGGAGCGGGGGTGACGGGCGCACCGGGGCCCTCAGCTCCCGGCCCGCCCCCGCCGCGGCAGCTCCCAGAGCTCCACCCGGCCCTGGAGCACCAGGGGGATGGCGACGCGCCCGCGCCGGGTGTCCACCCCCAGGTCGGCGGGCTGCCAGAGGTGTCGGATCACCCGCTCGCTCCGCCCCCCCGTGAACACGTGCAGGCTGGAGTCGCTCCACGAGGTCACCAGCAGCCGCCCGTCGTCCAGCCGCTCCACCCCGTCGAACCGTCCCGTCCCCCGCCCCAGCACCGTCCGGGCCCCGTCTCCCGGGCGGAGCGCGTACACCTCGCTGCGGAAGGGGTGGAACGACACCACGATCCAGCGCCGCCCGGCGGGGTCCCAGGTGATCCCGTTGGGGCGCCCCAGCGCCGCCCCCTGCGCCACGGTCCGCACCGAGCGGCCGGGCCCGACGGCGAAGACCCGGTCCCCGCCGCGGTACAGCACCCCCTTGGCGGTCATCGCGATCCCGGTGTCTGTGACGTGCAGTGAGCCGTCCGGGCCCACGGCCACGTCGTTGAGCAGCACGGCGCGCTGGGGGCGCAGGTCCAGGGTCGCCAGCGGCGCCCCGGTCTTCCGGTGGAAGCCGCGCAGCGCGTCGATATCGGCCACCCAGAGTGTGTCGCCGTGCAGCGCCATCCCCTTGGGCGCGTGCAGCGTCGCGCCATTCCTGCCGCCCTGTACGAGGATTCCGGAGCGTGCCGGGTCGGCGGCGGACATCCGGACGATGTACCCGTTGTTGTCCTTGAGGGAGCCCGGCCCTAGCATGTTGGAGACGAAGTAGACGTCCTGCTCGGGGTC
>DATAAL010000810.1:0-4454 GCA_036260145.1 Longimicrobiaceae bacterium
CCAGCGGTCGCTGACGATGTGGTGGATTGTGAGGAGGAGGGTCCACTCCTCGTCCGCGACCCGCACCACGCGGACGCGCAGGAGCGGCCCTGCCGCCAGGTCGAACGGGCGGGCGGCTTCCGCGTCGGCGAGCCGCGCCGCCTCGGCCTCCCGGGGCCCGACGGGGAGCCCGCGCAGTTCCACCACGGGAACATGCGCCGGCGCCGGCGCAGCGATCACCTGCACGGGCTCACCGTCCACCTGCCGGAAGGTGGTGCGCAGGGCCTCGTGCCGCCGCTCCAGCTCCGTCACGGCGCTCTGGAGCGCGCGCGCGTCGAGCGGCCCCCGCACCCGGATCGCGCGATGGAGGTTGAAGTCGCTGCTCCCCGGCTCCATCTGGTCGAGGAACCAGAGCCGCTGCTGCGCGAAGGAAAGCGGGAAGTGCGTGGCGCGCGCGACCTTCTTCCGCAGCAGCTGCTCCAGGAGCTGGCGCCGTGCCTCCGGAGCCTGGACGGTCGCGGGGCTCACGGGTCCACCTCGCCGTCGCCCAGCGCCGCCAGGAGCCGCTCCACCTCGTCGGGGGAGAGCTCGCCGATTCGCTCCAGCATCCGCTCCGCCTCGGAGCGGCTCAGGATGGCCGGGGGGGGGGCGGAGGGCTCCGGGACCGAGGCCTCGACCGCCGCCGCCAGCCCGGCGACGGTGGGGCTCTCGAAGAGCACGCGGAGCGGGAGCTCGCGCCGGAGCGCCTGCCGGACGCGGGAGACGATCCGCGTCGCCAGGAGCGAGTGCCCGCCCATCTCGAAGAAGTCGTCGTGGACGCCCACGCGCTCCACCCGGAGCACCTCCTCCCAGATCCTGCAGAGGACCTCCTCCGTCGGCGTCCGCGGCGCGGTGAACGTCTCCCGGGTCACCGCGGTCCGCGCCGGCGCGGGGAGCGCCTGCCGGTCTACCTTGCCGTTGGGGGTGAGCGGCAGCTCCGGAAGCACCACGAAAGCGGTGGGCACCATGTACCCGGGGAGGCGCTCGCCCAGCCAGGCGCGCAGCGCCGCCGCGTCGAGCGCTGGCGTGCCCTCGTCGGGGACCAGGTACGCGACCAGCGCCGTCTCCCCGGAGCCCAGGTCACGCGCTACCACCACAGCCTCCCGCACCGACGCGGCCTCCCTCAGCCGCACCTCGACCTCTCCTACCTCCACCCGGTGGCCGCGGACCTTCACCTGAAAGTCCCTCCGCCCTATGTACTCGATGGCTCCGTCGGGGAGGCGCCGCCCGAGATCGCCCGTCCGGTAGGTGCGCCGCGGGCCGCCCTCCCGGTCCGGCGGGAACGCCGCCTCCGTCAGCTCGGGCCGGTTCCAGTAGCCGAGCGCCACGTGCGGGCTGCGGATCACGATCTCGCCGATCCCGTAGATGGCCACCTGCTCGCCCGCCGCGTTCACCAGCAGCACCTCGGTATCCTCCACCGGGTAGCCCACGGGCACGGACGTCCGCTCCACCGGGGTCTCGTGGTCGAGGAAGTTCTGGAGGGTGACCGTGGACTCGGTCGGGCCGAGCCCGTTGACCAGGACGCACCCCGGCGCGAAGTGCCTGCGGTACCGCTCCACGTCGCGCCGCTGCACCTCCTCGCCGCCCAGCACCACCAGGCGGACGTCCGGGAAGACCTCGTCCTCGCCGAGCGCGCCGACCAGCGAGCGATACACGGTGGGCGTGGAGTGGTAGAGGGTGATCCGCTCCTCCCGCATCCACCCGGCGATCCCCACGGCCGCGTCCTCCCGCCAGTTGAACGGGCAGAGCGTGGCTCCGTTCAGCAGGGCGCCGTAGATGGCCATCACCGCGGCGTCGAAGGTATAGGACGAGAGGAGGGTCAGCGTGTCGTCGTGGGCGATGCCCAGGTTGTTGGTGTAGACCCGGATGTGGTGCAGCACGTTCCGGTGGCTCTGAACCACGCCCTTCGGTCGCCCCGTGGACCCGGAGGTGTACAGGACGTAGGCCGGGGTGTCGGGCGACGCCGGGGCCGGTGCACCCGCGGCGTCCGGCTCCGCGGCGTCGACGTCGATCACGGGGAGGTGGCCGCCGGACAGCTCGCGCGCCCGGGCGAGGTTCGCCGCGTTGGTCAGGATGGCGCTCGCCCCCGAGTCCTCCAGGATGAAGGCCACGCGCTCGCGTGGGTAGAGCGGGTCCAGCGGGACGTACGTCTTCCCGGCCTTGAGAACGCCCAGCATCCCCACGATCATGGGGGCGTCGTGCTCGAACAGGAGAGCCACCCTCTCCTCTCGCGCCGGCCGGCCGGCGAGGAGCGTCCGCGCCACCCGGCCGGCCGCCCGGTCGAGCTCCCCGTACGTGAGGGTGTGGCGACGGGTCCGGACCGCGACCCGCCCGTGGTGCAGGCGCGCCTGCCGCTCGAACCGCCCCTGGATGGTCTGCTCGATCTCCTCGCGCGCGAACTCACTGAACGGATGCTCGATGTGGACCCGCCGCCCCTGCCCCGCGCGCCTCAGCCGCTCCGCCGGGGGGAGGAGCGGGAACTCGGAGACACGCCGGTCCGGACCGGTGGCGACCCCCTCCAGCAGGACCTCCAGGTGCTCGAGGAATTCGCGCATCCGCTCGGGCTCGAACAGGTCGCGGTTGTAGACCAGCCGGAGCCGGATCCCGTCGGGCCCCTCTGCGGCGTACAGCTCCAGGTCGAACCTGGCGACCAGCCTCCCGGTTCCCCGCAGCCCGCCGGACGTGGTCCCGGAGAGGTCGCCGGGGCGGCCGTCGCCGACGTTCAGCAGGTTGAACATCACCTGGAACACCGGCGAGTGGCTCAGGCTGCGGGGAGGGTTCAGCTCGGCGAGCAGGTGCTCGAACGGAACGTCCTGGTGGGCGAAGGCACCCAGGGCGGTCTCCCGCACGCGGCCCAGCACCTGGCGGAAGGTGGGATCGCCGGAGAGGTCGGTACGTAGCGCGAGCGTGTTGAGGAAGAAGCCGATCAGCCCCTCCGTCTCCGAGCGCGTCCGGTTAGCGATCGGCGTACCCACGACCACGTCAGTCTGGCCGGAATGGCGGGCTAGGAGGACGTCGAAGGCCGCCAGCAGCGTCATGAACAGTGTCGCACCCTCGCGGCGGCCCAGCGAGTGGAGCCGCTGTGCGAGGGACGGGGAAATGTGCAGCGACCGCGACGCGGCGCGGTACGTCTGCATGCCGGGACGTGGGCGGTCCATGGGGAACTCCAGCAGCGGCGGCGCCCCCGCCAGGCGCTCCCTCCAGTAGCCGAGCTGCCGCTCGAGGACATCGCCGGAGAGCCATTCCCGCTGCCACGCGGCGTAGTCCGCGTACTGCACGGGGAGCGGCGGGAGCCCGGGCTCACGTCCCTGCGCGTAGGCCTCGTAGAGCATCCCGACCTCCCGCGCCAGCACTCTCATGCTCCACCCGTCGGAGACGATGTGGTGGAGCGTCAGGAGCACCGTCCACTCCTCCTCCAGCCGCACCGCCGCCGTCCTCAGCAGCGGCCCGGAGGAGAGGTCGAAGGGTCGCGCCGCCTCCTCCGCCGCGAGCCGCGCCGTCTCGCGCGCTCCCCGCACCGCCGGCAGCGCGCCCAGGTCGACCACCGGCACCCTCGGCGGCGCGGGGGGCGCGATCACCTGCACCGGCACGCCGTCCACAGCCCGGAAGGTGGTGCGCAGCGTTTCGTGCCGCGCGGCCATGGCGCCGAGCGTCCGTTCCAGGGCGGCCACGTCGAGCGCGCCCCGGATGCGGAGCGCATAGGGCATGTTGTAGGCGCTGCTCCCCGGCTGGAGCTGGTCCAGGAACCAGAGCCGCTCCTGCGCGAACGACGGCAGGAGGGGACGGCCGCGGTCCACCCGCACCAGCGGAGGCGCCTGCACCGTCGCCCCGTTCCCCAGTGCCTCCCCCACCGCGCGCGCCAGCCCCTCCACCGTGGGCGCCTCGAAGAGGGCCCGCAGCGGCACCTCCGCCCCGAAGGCGTCCCGCACCCGCGAGATCACGCGGGTCGCCAGCAGGCTGTGCCCGCCCAGGGCGAAGAAGTTCGCCCGCACCCCCACCCGGTCGAGGTGCAGCACCTCCGTCCAGATGCCGGCGAGGATCTCCTCCGTGGGGGTGCGGGGCGCGGCGTACGCCTCCAGCAGCCCGGCGGACGGGTCGGGAGCGGGGAGCGCGCGCCGGTCGATCTTTCCGCTCGGGGTCAGCGGGAGTGCCTCCAGCTTCACGAACGCCGAGGGGATCATGTGCTCCGGGAGGCTCGCCGCGAGGTACTCCCGCAGCTCCTCGGCCGTGGGTGCCGTCCCGCCGCCGGGCGCGGCCACGTAGGCCACCAGGCGCCTGTCTCCCGGCGTGTCCTCGCGCGCCACCGCGACCGCCTCGCGAACCCCCGGGTGCGCGGCCAGCCGCGCCTCGATCTCCCCCGGCTCGATCCGGAAGCCCCTCACCTTCACCTGGTGGTCGAGCCGGCCCAGGTACTCCAGCGTCCCGTCCGCGCGCCA
>DATAAL010000811.1:0-11047 GCA_036260145.1 Longimicrobiaceae bacterium
GGCGTGCTGCTCCAGCGGGTGTCCCCCACCCTCTACGCCGGTGCCGCCGGGGACGCCGGCACCCTCGACTGAGAAGCTACGGTCACGATCATGCTACCCTGCCACCTTGCCCCCAGCCGCGATGTCACCGTGACGGACGGCCCCGCCGCGAGCTGGAACGGCTCCTTCACCCTGCTGCTGACGGAAGACGAGGACGCAGTGCGTGCGCCCCTCGTGCGCTTCCTGCGCAGACGGGGGTTCTCGGTGCTGGAAGCGAGGAGCGGACGGGAGGCGCTGGAGGTGAGTCAGCAGCACGAGGGAAAGATCGACCTGCTGGTGACGGACCTGATCATGCCGGGGATGAATGGACGGGAGCTCGCCGAGCGGGTTGCCGTGGGGCGCCCGGAGATCCAGATCGTCTACATCTCAGGGTACAACGACGACGAGATCGCCCGCCGGGGGCTGGTGGACGTCCGGACCGTCTTTCTCCAGAAGCCGTTCGCCCCCAGCCAGCTCGTGGAGGTGGTGGAGGAGCTCCTCCGCAGCGGGTGACGGGTCGAGGAGGGCGCCCGGCCGCGGCCGCGGTCAGGAGCGGGGCCGCGCGGAGTCCGGCCGCGGCTGCGGCTTCCAGCGGACCATCGCCAGTACGGAGTCGATCGCGGCGCGCTCGGTGATCTCCCCCAGACGCGAGTGGATCATCCGCCCCTCGGCGTCCAGCACCACCGTCAGCGGCACGGCCTGCGCGCGGTAGATGGCGGCCAGCTTCCTCTCCGGGAGCTCCAGCACCGGGAAGGGGAGCCGGTTCTCCTGGACATAGCGGCGCGTCACCGCGGTGGAGTCGAGCGACACCCCGTACACCCGCACCGGGAGGGAGCGGACGGTGTCCAGCCGGGCCGTGATCTCGCGCCACGCCGGGAGGCTGGACTTGCAGTAGGGGCAGGTGGTGGTGAAGAAGAAGAGGACCTGCCGCCCCTCCCCCTCCGACCGCCCCACCGTCACCGGCTCCCCCGTCAGCGTGGTGGCCTGGAAGGTGGGGACGAACATCCCGGGGTACGGCCGCGTCGCCCGCTCGAACACCTGGCTGTAGCGCTCGTTGAGGTCGCGGACCTTGAGCGAGAGCACCACGACCAGCGCCGCCGCGACAGTCAGGCCGAGGGTGGGGAGGAGCCGCAGGATTCGCTCGTTCATGGGAGACGTTCCGGGAGGGGAGGCACGCAGATCCGGACAGGGATCATAACGGGCCGGATCGTGCCGGGCAATGGAGCTCAGGCGCTGTCCTCTTCCGCACCCGACCTGCAAGGAGAACGCATGACCGCCGTGCGACGGAGCTGGATGGTGGACTCGGTGGAGGAGGGGATCGCCGCGGTGGAGGAGGACGGCGGGCGGATCCTCCGCCTCCCCCTCTGGCTCCTCCCCGAAGGGGTGCGGGAGGGGGAGATCCTGGCCGTGCTGCGCGAGGGAGACACGAATAGGGGCTCGGTGCTCATCGTCCGCGTGGACCGCGAGGCTACGGAGCGGGCGCTACGGCGCTCCCGCGTGCGGATGGGGCAGGCGCCTCCGGGGAACGACCCCGGGGGTCCTATCGTGCTCTGACCGACCGCCCCCTAGATCTCGAAGGTGCACTCGCAGACCTGGTCGTCCCGGCACATCCCGAAGACCGCGCCGATGGACTTGCAGTAGGCGTCGCAGTGCCCATTGTGGCACGAGGCGGCCGTGTCGGATACCTGCGGCGCGGCGGACGCCTGGCTGACGCCGAAGGCCAGGGCACCCAGCACCCCGAGACCGAACAGCGCATTCCGAGCCCCCAGAATCAGGCGAGCCATAGGGACCTCCGGGAAACGAGGTGAACACTTGCCACGCGCTTGCCCCGGCGTGAAGGGGGGAGGGTCCTCCGGTCCGGAACGGAGGATAGCGGCATCGCGGACGGATGCCTCCGTCGAGCAGGAAGCCTGCTCCGGATACGGTGGAGCCCGTTTCAATGGTAGCATTGTCGTGAAACGAACTCAAGATCCCGGCTGAGCTCGGTGAAGCCAGACCGCCCCGGCGCCGGCACGATCCTGCCCGCGGGAGAGCCGGCCTGCCGGTTCCCCGCGACCGGCTACGCCTTCCGCCGCTCCCGGGAATCCATGAAGGCCGCCGGCTCCTCCCCGCGCAGCGCCTCCAGGGCACCCCGCAGGCGCGCGAACATCGCCTCGATCTCCCCGAGCGAGACCGCGCCCACCGAGAGCCGGAACCAGCCGGTGTCCTCGGCCATCCCGAACGCCTGGAAGGGGACCACCGCCAGCCCCGCGGCCTCCAGCAGGTAGCTGCGGATCTCCTCGTTGGTGCGGAGCACGATGCCGTCCGGGGTGGTGCGGCCGTGCAGGGCGAAGCGCGCGCTGAGGTAGATGGCCCCCATCGGCACGATGGCGTCGGTGGGGAAGCCGTCCTCCCGCAGGCGCGAGAGACCGGCGTACAGGGCGTCGAGGCGCGCCCGCACCCCCTCCTTCAGGGTGGCGTGGTAGGCGTCGATGGCGGCGTCCTCGCCCAGGAGGCGGGCGGTGGCGACCTGCTCCGCGCGCGGCGCCCAGGCCCCCACGTGCCCCAGGATGCTCCCCATCCGCCCCATCACGTCCCGGGGACCCGCCACCCACCCTACGCGCACCCCGGTGGCGGCGAACGCCTTGGAGATCCCGTCCACGTAGACGGTGTAGGGCTCCATCTCCGGCCGGAGGGAGACAGGGTCCACGTGCACCGTCGGCGGGAAGGTGAGCATCCAGTACACCTGGTCGTACATCAGGTACAGCGGCCGCTCCCCCGGTCCCCTGCGGCGGTTCTCCTCCAGCACCAGGTCGCAGATCTCGCCCAGCGCCCCGGCGGTGAACGCCGTGCCGGTGGGGTTGAGCGGCGAGTTCAGCGCCAGGAGCCGCGCGCCGCGGATGACCGGCTCCAGCAGCTCCCGGGTGGGGAGGAAGGCGGTCTCCCCCGAGCAGAGCACCGGGACTCCCTCCCCGGCCACCAGGTGCACGTAGTGGTTGTTGTTCCAGGAGGGGACGGGGTAGACCACCCGGTCCCCGGGATCCACCAGGGTGCGGTAGGTGGTGTAGATCCCCGGCCGCGAACCGGCGGTCACCAGGATGGACTCGACCGGGTAGTCCAGCCCCAGGCGCCGCGCGTAGAACCCGCTCACGGCGGCGCGCAACGCGGCGATCCCCTCCGATGGGGGGTAGTTGGTCTCCCCTGCACGGAGCGCCTCGCCGATCGCCTCCTCCAGCAGGGGCGGGATGCGGAACTGCGCCGGACTGAAGTCGCCCACCGTGAGGTTGCAGACCTCCGCCCCCGCCGCGACCAGGGCGCGGATGTCCCCCGCGATCTTCAGGACCTCCGAGCCGATCAGCCCGCCTGCCATCGCCGAAACGCGCCCTCCCCCTGCCGTCTCTCTCACCACTGCCTCCTCCTTGCCCGAGGGATCGATGCGGACCCACGCCCACCGAGGGGCCGGAGCGCTGAAGGTACTGCCGAGGGGCGGCGGGCACCACACCGCGCCCGCATGCCAAGGACACCGCCCCGGCGCCGCGAGGGGCACCGGGGCGGCGGTCACGCGGGGGAGCCGTTCAGGGCAGCGGGTTGCACGCCACCTGGCTGGAGGCCCGGTCCACCGGCCCGCTGGAACTGGAAGCTCCCCGCGTCACCGAGATCGTGTACCCGCCCCCCGCCGTCCCCGGCGAGCGTATCGTGATGGTGCCGTTCTGGTCCGTCCTGTACCAGGGCTTCCCGAAGGCGCTGTACATCTCTTTGGTCTGGTTGTGGACGTGGCCGTAGTCGTTGTTCGCCGCCAGGGAGAAGGTCACCCAGTCGGGGTCGGTGGCCTGCACGAAGCTGCTCCGCACCCCGTTGCAGCTCCCGTGGTGGTTCCCCTTGACCACGTTGACCCTCATCCCCGGGTGGGCGTCGTAGTTGGCGCCGTTCACGAACCAGTCCTGCGCCTCGTGCTCCGCGTCCCCCGCGAACCACATGGAGAAGCTGGCCGAGTCCGGCCCCACCAGCTTCACCGGGGTGGAGCGGTTGTTGGGGGTGGTGCCGTCGGGGTTCGGCCGCATCACGTGCAGCTTCGCTCCGCCGTTCAGCGTGATGGTGCAGAGCGCGGAGCCGTTGCCGCACGGGTCGTCGGTGTCGCGGAGGACGAGCTGCCCGCGGGCGGCGCGTGCGTCCACGGAGTCGCGGAGCTGCTCCAGCGCCGTGTTGGTGTAGGCGTCCCGGTTCTCGAAGAAGTAGCGCACGGTGATGTTGCGCGAGGCGCGGAACAGCTCCCGCAGCCCGGCGTGGTGGTCGTAGTGCTGGTGCGACAGGATCACCACGTCGATGGTGGCGTTGTTCAGGCCGAGCGAGTCCAGCAGCGTGCCCATCCGCAGCGAGTCCGGTCCGCCGTCGATGATGACCCTGCTGGTGCCGTTGGAGAGGTAGGTGGCGTCTCCCTGCCCGATGTCCAGGACGCGCACCACCAGCTCCGAGGCGCTCCCCGGAGGCGGCGGGGTGACGACGGTGACCGCGGCCTCCCCGTACACCCCGTTGGAGGCCGTGGCGCGGACCGTGGCCGATCCGGCGGCTACCCCGGTCACCAGCCCGGAGGCGTTCACCGTGGCGATCGAGGAGCTGGAGCTGCTCCAGGTGTAGGTGGTGGAGACCACCTTGCCGTTGGCGTCCACGGCGGTGGCGGAGAATTGCTGCGCGCTCCCGACCTCGATGGTCGCGGAGGAGGGAGAGACCGTCACCGTCGCGGGCGGCCCCGCGGGGAGGGGGGAGACGTACCCGTCGTTGCGCGCGACGGGCGTGCCCTTGTCCCCGCCCCCGTAGACCGAGGTCTGGGTGATCCAGTTGCTCCCGCCCATGTCGGTGTTGTCCAGCGAGGCGTCCTTCACCCCCCGCGAGGCGCCGGTGGGGACGCTGCTCCAGGCCACCGAGTCCACGGTGGCGCCGGAGGGGTCGCGCAACGCCAGCCAGTCCGCGCTGTTGGCGAGGGTCAGCGCCGTGCCGTACACGTAGGCGGCGTTCACTCCCCCGTTCGCGCCGCTGTCCCCGTTGCGGGCCAGCACCACGTACCCGCCCGCGGGCACCACCACCGAGGCGGCGATGGTGTGCGAGACGTCGTTGTTGGAGGCGAGGGTCCATCCCTGCAGGTTCACGCCGGACGAGCCCCAGTTGTAGACCTCGAACCACTCCCCCAGGTCGTCCGTCACCGCGCTGGGGTTGGGCATCAGCTCGTTGATGACGACGCCCCCGCCGCTCCCGGTGCTCACCGTGAGGGTGGCCTCTCCGTACACCCCGTTGGGCGCCGTGGCGCGGAGGGTGGTGGTCCCTGCGGCGACGGCGGAGGCCAGACCGCCGGCGCTCACGGTGGCGATGGAGGGGTCGGCGCTGGTCCAGGTATAGGTGGTGGAGACCGGACTCCCCGCGGCGTTGGTGGCGCTGGCGGTGAACTGCTGCGTCCCTCCGGGGGCCACCGTGGCGGAGGCGGGGCTCACCGTCACCGTGGTGATGGGCGCGACGTAGCCGTTGTTCTGCGCCCCCGGGGTGCCCTTGTCCCCCTTCCCGTACGCGCTGGTCTGCGTCGTCCAGTTGGCGGACGCCAGGTCGGTGTTGTTGCCCGAGGGGTCCTTCACCCCCCGGGAGGCCCCGGCGGGCGGGGCGCTGCTCCAGGCCACCGAGTCTACGGTGGTGCCCGCGGCGTCGCGCAGCGCCAGCCAGTCGGAGGTGTTTGCGAGCGTGACCGCGGTGCCGTACGCGTAGGCCACCGTCACCCCGCCGTTCTTGCTCCGGGTCCCGTTGCGGCCCAGCACCACGTATCCGCCGGCGGGGACGCTCACCGAGGTGGAGACGGTGTGCAGCGCGTCGTTGCCCGACGCGATCCTCCACCCCTGCAGGTCGACTGCGACGGCGCCCCAGTTGTGGACCTCGAACCACTCGCCGACGTCGTCCCCGACGGCGCTCGGATCCGCCATGACCTCGTTGAGGGTGAGCTGTGGGCCGGCCGCCGCGACGGCGCGGAGCGGCTCCGGGTCGGCGGAGGTCAACGCCTGTTCGGCGCACCCGGATACGAGGACGGCGGCGCCGAGGAGGAGGACGTCACGAAGGATCTGCATGGGATCTCCGGGGTGGGAGTGGGGGTGCCGCAGGGGATGCGGCACTGGCGCGGCGTGCCAGGGAGCCGACCTCCGCGCTCGATTGGATTCGACAAAACCCCCCAAACCTGCACGACCTGCGCCACGGGAGCGGCCGGGGGACATCGCGCCGGCCCGCCCTGGCGGAACACGCCGCGAAGCCTATCATAAGGACCGACGACCTCCCGCTCCCGCACCCCTCACCCCGGAGCACGGAATGCCCACCCACTGGAGCAGGGCCGCCCTCGCCGAGGCGATCGGCACCTTCGCGCTCACCTTTATCGGCCTTCTGGCGATCTCCGCCGGGACCATCTCCGGAGCCCCGGAGGGGACCGCCAGCCTGGCGACCGTGGCCTTCGCGCACGGCCTGGCCATCGCGGTGATGGTCGCGGCGCTCGGCGCCGTCTCCGGAGCGCACTTCAACCCGGCGGTCACCTTCGGCTTCGTGGTCACCGGGCGGCTCCCGGCGGCGGTCGGGGCGGTGTACTGGGCCGCGCAGGTGGTGGGGGCGGCGCTCGCCTCGGCGCTGGTGGCGGCGCTCTTCGGGACCGGGGTGGTGAGCGCCGGGACCCCCGACCTGGCGGCGGGGATCGGCGCGGGGTCGGGGATCGCGGTGGAGACCGTGACCACCTTCTTCCTGGTCCTGGTGGTCTTCGGGTCGGCAGTGGACGAGCGGGCCCCCAAGTCGGTCTTCCCCTTCGCCATCGGCCTGACGGTGGCGCTGGACATCATGGCCTCGGGGCCGATCACCGGTGGCGCCATGAACCCGGCGCGCGTCCTGGGGCCGGCGCTGGTCTCCGGCCACTGGTCCAACCACGCAGTGTACTGGGCGGGGCCGCTCCTGGGCGGGGCGCTGGGGGCGCTGGCGCAGCACCTCTTCCTGATGGAGCGGGCGCCCAGCCCGGCGGTGGCGGCGCGCGGCGGCCCGGCGCCCGAGGAGCAGCGCGGGCACCTCTGAGGTGCCGGACGCAAGAAGGGACCGCCGGACTCGTGGTCCGGCGGCCCCTGGTTCTGCCGCACTCCCGACGCGATGCCGACCGGCATCCCGCCGTCGCGGAGAATGTTCGCTTCGCGGTGGCTCAGGCGCCGACGCAGCGATCGCTTGCCCGTGTCAGGGTGCGGACAGCAGTACCATTAGACAAGGGATCACCTCCTCTCACAGGGTTCGACATAGGGCGTGGACTCCGTCGGAGCTGGGGCTCCGCAGTCCGCGGACACCGGGTCTCGACCCGGCGCCCGACGGCCCTTCCGCCGCCCGCAAGCGGCGGCGCTGTATGAAGATAAACAAAGTTTTCCAGAAGTCAACCTCGGAGGCCCTCCAGGCGCCTGGGCCCGTCACCCCTACCCGTCCGGAGACATGAGCGCGAGCGAGCCTGAGGCCGGCGCATCCCCCCCGCGCGTGGCGGTCACCGGATCCACCGGGCTGATCGGCACCGCGCTCGTCCCGGCCCTCCCCGCCGACGGGTACCGGGTGGTCCGCCTGGTGCGCTCCCGCCCGGAGCCGGGGGGTGGGGAGGTGGCGTGGGACCCGGCGGCGGGGACGATCGACACGGCGGGGCTGGAGGGGGTGGACGCCGTGATCCACCTGGCCGGGGAGAACGTGGGCCGGCGGTGGACGGCGGAGCGTCGGCGCCGGATCCGCGACTCCCGCGCGCGCGGCACCCGGCTCCTGGCGGAGGCGCTGGCCGGGCTCGCCCGCCCGCCGCGGGTGCTGGTGAGCGCCTCGGCGATCGGCTACTACGGCGACCGGGGCGACGAGCTGCTGGACGAGGGGACCGCGTCCGGGGCAGGGTTCCTGGCGGAGGTGGTGCGGGAGTGGGAGGCGAGCGCGGACCCCGCACGGGAGCGGGGGATCCGCGTGGTCCATCCACGGTTCGGGGTGGTGCTCACCCCCCAGGGCGGGGCGCTGCAGCGGATCCTCCCCCCCTTCCGGCTGGGGGTAGGGGGAAGGGTGGGGAGCGGGAGGCAGTGGATGAGCTGGCTCACCCTGGACGACGTGGTGGAGGCCGTCCGCTTCCTCCTGCGTACGGAGGGGCTCTCCGGGCCCGTCAACGTGGCAGCTCCCCACCCGGTGACCAACGAGGAGTTCACCCGTACGCTAGGGCGCGTCCTGGGCCGTCCCACGCTCTTCCCGGTCCCCGCCGCCGCGCTCCGCCTGGCACTGGGGCAGATGGCGGAGGAGACGGTCCTGGCCAGCCAGCGGGTGGTACCGCGGAAGCTCCTGGACGCGGGGTTCGCCTTCCGCCATCCGGAGCTGGAGGGCGCACTGCGGGCGGTACTGGGGCGCTAGCAACCCCGATCGAGCCGCGCCGCTCGCGGAGCGGCGATCCACCGGAACCCGGATCCCGAACGGATGGACGCGCAGAACCGACCCCCACACGGCCCTGGCCGGAGGCGCGCCGTCTTCGTGCTGTGCCACATCCTTTCCGGGCTGGCGCTGCTGGTCGCGCTCGCGAGCTGCACCACCTGGCTGTGGACCGGCGGGGCCGACTACAGCGGAGATCCCGAGGCACGGCGCGAGGCGGCGCGCGAGAAGGACCGGGCCGGCTTCGCCACCCTGGTCTTCGGCATTGCCGCGGTCGGCCTCCACGTCGCCGCCCGCTCGCTGGGTCGCACACCGAAGGAGCCGGGGTGACGGGACATCCTCCGCTGAGTGCGTGACGCCGCCGGCGGTTGGATCGTTCTCGGCTCCCTCTTCCCGACCGGAGACTTCTCATGTACCATAGATCCGTCCGCAGGCCGACCGCCCGACGGAGCTGGGGGCTCCTGGCGTGCTGCCATGCAGCCTCCGCATGCCTGGGCGAGGAGGCCTGGGCGGAGCAGGTATTTGAAGAGCTGAAGACGCTCTTCCGGTGAGTCGCCGTTTCGATTTCCATCCGGATGCTCGCTCCGACGCACTCCGGGATCGACCCTTCCCCACACAGCTTTCCATGCCCGTCAGTCCCGAGTACCGTGAATACGTGCTGGAGCAGCTCGGCCGCGTCGTCCCGGTGACGGCCCGGTCGATGTTCGGAGGGGTGGGGATCTACTCGGAAGGGGTCTTCTTCGCCCTGATGGACGACGACCTGCTGTACTTCAAGGTGGACGACACCAACCGCCCGGACTACGAGCGCGCCGGGAAGGGACCGTTCCGCCCCTTCGGGGAGGAGTCGGCCGCGATGGGGTACTACGAGGTCCCGGGGGAGTTGCTGGAGAGCCCGGACGAGCTGCGCTCCTGGGTGGAGAAGGCGCTCGCGGTGGCGCGGGCGAAGCGGCGCTCCTGACCCGCAACGCCGCGAGCGGCGACCGCATGTACCGCATCGAGGGTGATGGAGGTACGGTGTGGAACAAGAAGGCCGAGGACGTGCGCGTGGTCGACTGCCCCGCGGGCTCGTAGATCCGGCCGGGGGCGTACGCCACGGGTGGTCGAGGGTCGCGCCGTCCCTGCCCTCCGGCGCCGGAAGTGTTTCCTTGTACCGATGCCGCGCGCCGCCTATCATCCCCTTCGGGCTGATTCCTGCAACCCACAACCCAGGAGGGTCCCATGCGGCTGCGCTGCACTCCACTCCGGATCGGCCAGATCCTGTTCGTTCTCCTCGCCACGGGGCTCTCCGCCCAGAAGGCCCGGTCGCAGGATCGCGAAGCCATGCCGCGGGAGCGCCCTACGGATCCGATCGTGGTCCAGATCAGCAGCCGGGGGGTGACCTCGATCGAGGGTAACCGGCTCGGGCGCTCGAGCGCGGACGTGGAGAGCGTGCTCAACAACCTTGGCCGGCAGCTCGCCCCCCGCGTGCCGGAGGGGAGGGCGCTCACCCTCCGGATCGCCAACGGAGAGGTGATGTCCTCGGACACCATCATCTTCCATCCCCAGGCCAAGCCCGGCTACGACAACTACAAGAAGTGCGTCGGGGACACCTGGTGGGCGCCGGTGGTCGCGCAGGTCCTCTGCATCCCGGCCTTCTGGTATTAGCCGCTCCGCACGCGACGGCCCGGTGGGGCCTCCCACCGGGCCGTCCTACCCCGCCGCCACCGGCGCGGGCTCCGGCTTCGGCCGGGTGTACTCCTCGATCCCCACCCCCATGGCGAGCGTCCCCAGCACCAGCGCCGCTCCTGTCCAGAAGGGCACCCCCGTTCCCAGGTGGTCGAATGCCCACCCGGCCCAGAGCGGTGCCACCACCCGCGCCACCCCGCCGAAGCTCTGCTGCACCCCCATGTACACCCCCCGCTCGTAGGGAGGGATCAGACGCGACAGGATCGCGGTGACACACGGGAAGGTGAACGCCGTCCCCAGCGGCACCAGCGCCAGCGCCCCCACCAGCGCCAGGGTGCGGAACTGCACCTCCACCGTTCCCCAGGCACCGGGGAGAGCCGAGAGGTCCAGCGACACCGCCCCGCCCACCCGCCAGGTGAGCGGGAGGAGCGCCAGTCCGGAGGCCAGCAGCACCTGTCCCACCCGCGACAGCCGCGCCTCTCCCAGCCGGTCCAGCGCCTTCCCCAGGATCACGGCCCGGGCCAGCACCGAGAGCGCCCCGTTGTAGGCGTACACCACCCCGATAGTCTTCTCCGTCACCCCGTAGCGTACCGCCAGAAAGAGCGCCAGGAGCGTGGTCATCATCTGGAACGCGCCCATCCCCACGGCGTAGATCCAGATCATCCGCGGGGCGGGCTCGCCCGGGTGCGTGAGCGCGTGCCACACCGCCTCCCGGGGGCGCCGCGCCCGCACGCCGGACGCCCGCGCGCCGGCCACGTCGTGCGACTCCTGCAGGAAGAGCCAGGCGAAGAGCATGTTCGCCGCGCAGAGCCCCGCGGCCACCACCCCCGGCGCCCGCTCACCGAGTCCCATGCTGAGGGAGCCGAGCACCGGTCCGACGGTCACCCCCACGTTGGTGGCGGCGGAGAGCCACCCCAGACTCTTGGCCCGGTTCTCCGGTTCGGTGGAATCCGCGACGTAC
>DATAAL010000812.1:0-2382 GCA_036260145.1 Longimicrobiaceae bacterium
GCGCTCCCGGCCCGGGACGGGACGGGATCCCTCCGCGACCGCGCCCTTCGGCTCGTCGCGGGCCGAAGGGCGCTTCGCTCGTGAACGCCCCGGACCGGCGCGGTCTCCCGGCGCGGGTCTGGGGCGCGACCTGGCGGATCATCGGGTTCGCGCTGCTGGTCGCCGCCTTCGGGATCGTGGGCTCGTTCCCGGCGCGTGCCCTCCCGGAGGGCGAGATCCCCTGGGTGGGGACGGCGGTCTCCCTGGCGGCGGCGCTCGCCGCGAGCTGGGTGATGATGGTGGGGGTCGAGCGACGCCCGTTCGGAGCGGTCGGTCTCGCGCCGAGCCGGGTGGC
Source organism: Longimicrobiaceae bacterium (assembly GCA_036260145.1). Classification (GTDB taxonomy): domain Bacteria; phylum Gemmatimonadota; class Gemmatimonadetes; order Longimicrobiales; family Longimicrobiaceae; genus JAFAYN01. The sequence continues at coordinate 335 of DATAAL010000812.1, forward strand.
GATCCGGGAGCTGGTGGTGGGGACGGGGATCGGGGCGGGGTTGCTGGCGCTCGCCGTGATCCTCCAGGCGCTGACGCGGCACGTGGGGTGGATCCCGGATGCGGGGACTCCCGGCGGGTACCTGCGCTTCGCCGCGTGGACGCTGGCCTTCTTCGCCCTGGCCGCGGCGCTGGAGGAGGTCCTGTTCCGGGGGTACCCTTTCCAGGTGCTGGTGCGAGCGGTGGGAGCGTGGCCGGCGATGCTCCTCTCGGCCCTGCTCTTCGCGGCCGTGCACGCCGGGAACCCCAACGTCCGGCCGCTGGGGCTGGCGAACATCTGCCTGGCGGGGGTGCTCCTCTCGGTGGCGTACCTGCGTACCCGGTCGCTCTGGTTCGCCACGGCCATCCACCTGGGGTGGAACTGGACCATGTCCACCCTCTTGGACCTGCCGGTGAGCGGGCTGGACTGGGACACCCCGCTCTACACCGGGGTGGAGACCGGACCGGACTGGTGGACGGGAGGAGCCTTCGGGCCCGAGGCGGGGGTGACGGGGGCGCTGGTCCTGGCGGCGGGGACGGCGTGGCTCCTGCGTACGGGGCGCCTGGTCGTCGCCTCGGAGGTGCTGGCCCTCCGCCCGCTGGTGGACGATCCGCCCGCAGAAGCGCCCCCTGACGGGCCGTCTTCCGGAGAAGCTCCCTCCGCGCGGGGGGACGGGTGAGCCGGCCGGCGCTCCGCTTCTGGGGGTGGGCCCTCGGGGTGGCCGCGGGGATCGCCGTCGGCGCCGCGCTCCTCCTCCCTTACGAGGCCCTCGGGCTGCGCAGCGAGGCCGAGCGGGAGCGCGCCTGGCTCCTGACCGTGTGGACGGCCGGGGTCCTCACCCTCCTCTTCGGGCTCTCGGCGCGCCTCGGGGCCGCGCGGGGGGTCGGGGTGAGGGAGGTGCTGGAGGCGGGCTCGGTGCGCGAGGCTATGGAGTCCCGGCGCCGCGCGGAACGGACGGAGGTGGCGCGCGGCTTTGACGTCTGGGTGATGACCGTCGGGGGGCTCCTGATCGGGATCTACTTCGCGGGGTGGATCCTCCTGACCCGATGAAACCGGAGTCCGGCTGGCCGGTGGACCCCAGCGTGCAGCCAATTTGACATCCACCGTACAAAAACGAACACGCACAAACGGGTGCTCCTCGATGACTGAGATCAGGCGGGTCGCGGTAGTCGGCGCCGGGACGATGGGGAACGGGATCGTCCACGTGTTCGCGCAGCACGGATACGAGGTGACCATGGTGGACGTCGCCAGCGAGGCGCTGGAGCGCGCGCGGGCCACCATCTCCGGGAACATGGACCGGCAGATCAGGAAGGGCGCGTACACCGAGGAGGAGAAGAGCGCCGCCCTGAGCCGCATCGCCACGGCCACCGATCTGGCACAGGGGGTGGCGGGGGCCGACCTGGTGGTGGAGGCCGCCACCGAGAACCGGGACCTCAAGTTCCGGATCTTCCGCACCCTGGACGAGGCGGCGCCGGAGCACGCCATCCTGGCCAGCAACACCTCGTCCATCTCCATCACGGAGATCGCCGCACAGACCCGGCGGGCCGACCGGGTGATCGGGATGCACTTCATGAACCCGGTCCCGGTGATGAAGCTGGTGGAGATCATCCGCGGCCTCGCCACCTCCGACGAGACCACCCGCGTCACCGTCGGGACCTCGGAGAAGCTGGGGAAGACGGTCGCCGAGGCCAGCGACTACCCGGGGTTCGTCTCCAACCGGATCCTGATGCCGATGATCAACGAGGCCGTCTTCTGCCTGATGGAGGGGGTGGCGGACCGCGAGGCCATCGACACGGTGATGAAGCTGGGGATGAACCACCCGATGGGGCCGCTGGCGCTGGCCGACCTGATCGGGCTGGACACCTGCCTCGCGATCATGCAGGTGCTCCACGAGGGGCTGGGGGACGACAAGTACCGGCCCTGTCCTCTGCTGCGTAAGTACGTGGCTGCGGGGAAGCTGGGGCGTAAGACGGGAGAGGGCTTTTACAGCTACTAACTTACGGATTTGGGCGAATCCCGGCTGCGCCGGG
>DATAAL010000813.1:0-5581 GCA_036260145.1 Longimicrobiaceae bacterium
GGCCGGACGCCTGGTAGGGCGTCCGGCCGGCAGACGGAGAAACTTACCACCGCGCGACGGTACCGTCAACGCGAATGCCAACGTCGTCAGGGCTTGCGTGTGAGCACTTCCCGAAGCATGTCTCCGAGTTGCTCTCCGGTCAGCTCGGCAACGAAGCCAACGCGGGCATGAAGCGATCCGTCCGGAGCGGTGAAGAAGCTGGCTTCGCTGATCGCCGGGTTGTAGGGAGCCAGCTGTGGAGGAAGCGCCTGGCGCAACACTCCGTCGTTGACGAGCTTCTGAACCTCCTGGCGAGCCATGACGCTCAGGCCCGACCCGAAGAACTCCGCGATGTTGTTGAGGAACTTCGCCGGGTCGCTGCGGGGGGAGACCTCGACGTTGGACGGGGTAAGCTCGATCGACTTACCATCCGGGCTGCGGAGCGACAGCGCGAAGCTGCCGTCTACGTCGTCCTGCCAGAGCCGGTTCTTGATGTCGGAGCCACGGTGGGTGGTGAACTGGGGGATCTTGGGACACCAGCGGCAGGGGCGTTTCCAGCGTACGGTGACGGAGGGCAGACCTTCGCGGCAGTCCCAGACGGCCACGCCTGCCTTGACGCGCACTACGGCGCGGTTGCCGTCCGCGGTCAGCGATGCGCGCTCGACGCCTGCGACGATGTTGCCGGCGGCGTACTTCGCGCAGTTGTCCCGTGGGGTCGGGAATGACTTGACGAGGCCGTCGAAGTTGCTCTGCAGGTTCGCCAGGCTCATATCCGTGAAGACAGACAGGCGCACGTTGGTGGACGTGGTCTGGACGGCGAAGGAGAGGTCGATCGGAAAAGCGATTCGTTTGCCGCCGACCTCCTGGACTATCTCTACGGAGCCGAGAGAAAGGGTCTGGGCCGGCGCCGGCATGGCGGCGAGCAGGAGCACGAGGATGAGGAACGTGGATCGCATTGTGTGAGTGTGTCCCTGTTGGTGAGCGGAAGTAAAGAAGTGAAGTAAAGACGGGTGTGGCGGGAGATCTCGAATGAGCCGGACCATGTGATCGCAGCCATGTCCCTCCAGCCGGAAGCCGGGAAATCGAAGAGCTCGGACAGGTCCGACCGGCGAAGCGGCATACGCGCCTCCGCTTCGGCACGCTGTCTCCGCTTCAGATCGCGGAGGGCCGCCCTCTGCTCCTCTCGGTTTGGCTTGATTGCCATGGGATCTCCTTCCCAGCCAGAAGCTCCTCGGGACTATCCCCAGAGCCTGGCGCCCACCCGGCCCACAGCATCGATCAGCGCCTGCGCCTGATCACCCTCCTCTCCGCCGTGCAGCCTCGCGAACCATGGAGCCAGCGCCAGCGAGATGATGGCGACCAGCTTGACCAGCACGTTCATCGCCGGCCCGGTGGTGTCCTTGAACGGGTCGCCCACCGTGTCCCCGATCACCACCGCGAGCTGTGCGTCCGGGCTCGCGGTGCCGTGCTCCTCCGACTGGAGGCGCTGCTTGGCCGAGTCGAGCGCCGCCCCCGCGTTCGCGAGGAAGAAGCCCAGCGCCCCGCCCGCCACGATGACACCCACCACCAGCCCCCCGAGCGCCTCCGGCCCCATCAGGGCACCGACGAGCACCGGCGCGGCGATCGCGGCCGCCCCCGGGATCACCATCTCCCGGAGCGCCTCCCGGGTGGCGAGGTCCACGCAACGGGCCGAGTCGGGCTTCGCCGTCCCCTCCAGTAGCCCCTTGATCTCGCGGAACTGGCGCCGGATCTCCTCCACCAGCCCCTCAGCGGTGCGGCCGACCGCCCGGGTGATCAGCGCCCCCACGAAGAACGGGATCGCCCCCCCGATCAGCACCCCCGCCACAACGGCCGGGTGGATGAGGTTGATCCCCCGCAATCCCAGCATCGAGGCGTACGCCGCGAACAGCGCCACGGCGGTGACCACGGCCGCCCCGGTCGCGAACTCGCGGACCATGGCGGAGGCGCCGGTCCCCACCGTGTCCAGGGTGCGGGTGATCTGACGCGGCTCGCGCGCCAGCCCGCTCATCCCGGAGATCCCCGCGGCGTTGTCGGCGATGGGGGAGAACGCCTCCATGGACATGGTCATCCCGACCGTGGACAGCATCCCCACCGCGGCGATCCCGATCCCGTACAGGTCCGCCGCGGCGTACCCCACCCAGACCGTCAGCGCGGTCACGAGGAGCGGGATGGTCGCCGCCTCCATTCCCAGGGAGAGCCCGGCGATGATGTTCGTGGCCGCACCCGTGCGCGCGGCCTCCGCGATGCGGCCGACCGGCCTCCCCGCCGTGTAGTACCCGGCCGCCAGCGCGACAAGGAGCCCCGCCCCCGTTCCGGCGAGCACGGCCCAGAACGGTCCGTACCGCTCGTACGACTCCCCTGTCACCTCGTTCTGGATGTCGAAGCCCAGCCCGGCCACCAGCACGAACGCGGTGAGCAGGAAGACCGCGGTGGCGCCCAGGGCGGCGTAGCGGATCGCGGCCTTCGGGCCGGTCTTCTCCAGCGCCCGCGTCAGGCCGACGCCGGCCAGGGAAGCCACCATTCCGGCCACGGCGAGCAGGAGGGGGAGCGAGACCGCCTCCAGGCGGTTGCTGGCGTAGAACGCGTTGGTGGCGCCGAGCGCCATGGCCGCCACCAGGGCGCCCACGTACGATTCGAACAGGTCGGCCCCCGTCCCGGCCGTGTCCCCCACGCAGTCGCCCACGTTGTCCGCGACGGTGGCCGGGTTGCGGGGATCGTCCTCCGGGATCCTCGACTCCACCTTCCCCACCAGGTCCGCGCCGATGTCCGCGGCCTTGGTGAACACCCCGCCGGCCAGGCGGGCGAAGAGCGCGGCCACCGAGGCCCCCAGCACGAAACCCGCGCCCAGCTCCACGAACTGGAGGAGCTCCTCCTGCACCGCGTACCCGACGCGATAGATGGCGAAGAAGTAGCCCAGCCCGAGCCCCAGGAGCCCGAGCGAAGCGACCGCCAGACCCGCCACCGATGCTCCGCCGAACGCCACCCGCAGAGCCTGGACCGCTCCGGATCCCCGCGCCGCCTCCGTCGTGCGGACGCCCGCGTGCGTGGCGGACACCACCCCCACGACCCCGGCGATCATCGAGGCCACCGCCCCGGAGACGAAGGCGAAGGCCATCCACTGCCCCTCCAGCAGCCAGAGGAGCGCCGCCGCCACCACGAGGAACCCCGCCAGCGCGATGGACTGACGACGCAGGAACATCCTGGCCCCGGCCTGGATCTGCCCTGCGAACTCCCGCATCACCTCGTTCCCCGGCGGCTGCCTGCGCACGAAGACGAAGATCCAGAGCGACGCGGCCAGGCCGACCACGCCGAAGATCCAGGCCAGCCCTGTGAGATCGGTCACGTGGGTACTCCGGTTGGAGGGGATGCGACCGCTCCCCGGGGGAGGGCTCGCGGGAAGGTGCGAAGAGGGATCAGCGGTTGAAGCGGTTCATCGCCGCCTCGATCCCCTCGGTCATCCAGACGGAGACCCCCTCGACCAGATCCGGGAGGAGGTCGAGAATGGCCTGGCGGTCCGCCTTCGACGGGGGGGACAGGACCCACCTCGCCAGGTCGGCGCCGGGGGGAGGGCTCCCCACGCCGATCCGGAGCCGCGGGTACGCCCGGGTGCCGAGGGTAGCCTCGATGGACCTGAGGCCATTGTGCCCCCCCGCGCTCCCCTCCGGCCGGAAGCGGACCCGGCCGGGGGGGAGCGCCGCGTCGTCCACCACCACCAGGAGGTTGCGGGACACGTCGAAGGCGTTCATCCGGCGGAGGGGGGCCACCGCCTGGCCGCTCAGGTTCATGTAGGTGAGCGGCTTGATGAGCCGGACGGCGAAGGGCTCCACCCGCCCGCTCGCCACAGCCGCGTTCTTCTCCTTCCGGAAGCGGCCGAGCCCCCACTCCTCGGCCAGGGCGTCCAGGAGCCACCACCCCACGTTGTGGCGGGTGGCGGAGTACTCCGGCCCCGGGTTCCCGAGCCCCACCACGGCCTTGAGCCCCGCGACCGGCACGACGTCCCGTTCCTCCCGCCGGAAGATGGAGAAGAGGCCCACTCAGGCGTTGTCGGGCTCTTCGGCCTCGCGGGTACGGTCGCGCACCAGCTCCGGCTCCACCGAGGCACCCGTGTCGTCCGGCCCGACCGGCTCCACCGGTACCGTCGGCGGGACCACCGAGGCGATGGGGAGGTCCGGGTCGTTGAGGATGGCGACGTCGGGGAGCGACACGTCGCGCACCCGCGCCGACTCGCCGATCTCCAGGTGGCCGACGTCCACCTCGACCACGTCGGGGATGTTCCGCGGGAGGCACTCGATCTCCAGGTCGTAGAGGACCTGGTCCAGGACTCCGCCGGAGTTCCGCACTCCCAGCGGGGTCCCGCTCAGGCGGACCGGGACGTGGAGCCGGAGCTTCTCGCCGGCGTGCACCTGGAGGAGGTCCATGTGCAGCACCTCGGGCTTGTACGGGTGCATCTGCACCTCGCGAATCAGGGCGCGCGTGGTGGCGCCCCCTTCCACGGCCAGCTCGATCAGGGTGTTCTCGACCTGGATGGAGCCGAGGAGCTTCTCCAGCTCCAGAGCGTCCACGGAGAGGGTCTGCGTCTCGTCGCCGTGCCCGTAGACGACCACGGGGACGCGGCCGGTGCGGCGGAGGGCGCGGGCGGCGTTCTTCCCCCGGTCGGTGCGCGGACTCGCGCTCAACGTAGCCTCCTTCATCTGCCTTGCCTCCTTCGGAATGAGTATCCGGTGCTCCGCCGGGCCTGCCCCCGCTGCGCTCAGTCGAAGAGCGAGCTCACCGACTCGTTGGAGTGCGTGTACCGGATCGCGCGGGCGATCAGATCGGCCACGGAAAGCACGGTGAGCTGCGGGAAGCGCTTCTCCGGCGGGACCGGGATGGTGTTGGTGACCACCAGCTCCGTGAGAGGCGCCTGCGAAAGCCGTTCCACCGCGGGTCCGGAAAGGAGGGCGTGGGTGGCGGCGCAGTAGACGTTGCGCGCTCCGCGGGCCTTGAGGGCGTGGATCGCCTCGGTCATGGTGCCCGCGGTGTCGATCATGTCGTCGGCGATCAGGCAGTCCCTCCCCTCCACCTCGCCGATGACGTTGAGGACCTCGGCGACGTTGGCGGTGGGGCGGCGCTTGTCGATGATCCCGATGGTGGCTCCGAGGCGCTTGGCGGTTCCGCGCGCCATCTTGGCCGAGCCCACATCCGGCGCCACCACCACCGGGTTGACGAGCTCCTTCTCCCGGAAGTAGCGGGTGATGACCGGAGCGGCGTACAGGTGGTCCACCGGGATGTCGAAGAAGCCCTGCAGCTGGTGCTGGTGGAAGTCGATCCCCAGCACGCGGTGCGCGCCCGCGGTGGTGATCATGTTGGACACCAGCTTGGCCCCGATGGCTACGCGCGGCTGGTCCTTGCGGTCCTGGCGCGAGTAGCCGTAGTACGGCACGACGCACGTGATGCGCGCCGCCGAGGCCCGCCGGGCCGCGTCGATGAGCAGCAGCAGCTCGAGCAGGTTCTCGGCGGGCGGGTTCGTGGGCTGCACGATGAAGATGTCCGCGCCCCGGATGTTCTCGTCCACGCGGACGAAAATCTCGCCGTCGGCGAA
>DATAAL010000814.1:0-20052 GCA_036260145.1 Longimicrobiaceae bacterium
TCCCCGCCCCCGCGGAAGAGACCGGCGGCAGTTTGCCGGGCTCTGGAGCGGCCCGTCACGACACCCCGAAGCTACCGACCGCCCTGCCCCGTCAGGTAGTCCACCGCCAGGTGCGCCATGGCGCGCACCCCCACCGGGAGCGCCCCCTCGTCCGCGAAGAAGTGCGGCGAGTGGTTGGCCGGCGCCTTCGCGGGGTCCTGCCCCTCCGGCACGATTCCCAGGAAGAAGAACATCCCCGGGATCTCCTGCTGGTAGTACCCGAAGTCCTCCGCGGCGGTGATCGGGAGCGAGACCGCGACCCGCTCCTCCCCCGCCACGCGCCGCAGCGTCGGCACCATCCGGGCGGTCAGCGCCGGGTCGTTATAGGTGACCGGGGCCCCCTCCTGGAGCGTCACCCGGGCCGTGGCCCCGGCGCTCGCGGCGATCATCTCGGCGGTGCGCCGGATCCGCTCGTGGATGTCGCGCCGCATGGCGGGGTCGAAGGCGCGCACGGTGCCCAGCATCACCACCGAGTCCGGGATGATGTTGGTGCGCACCCCGCCCTGGAAGCTCCCGATGGTGACGATGGAGGGGGCCAGGGTGACGTTGACCTGGCGGCTGGGGATGGTCTGGAGCGCGGTGACGATCTGCGCGCCCACGACGATCGGGTCCACCCCTCCCCACGGCACTGCTCCGTGCGTCTGCCGCCCGCGTACGATGATGGTCAGGTTGTCGGCGCTCGCCATGGTCCCCAGCTCGCGGTAGTGGAGCGTCCCCGCCGGCTGGGGCCAGACGTGCACCCCGAAGATGGCTCCGGGCCTGGGATCGCGGAGCACGCCCTCCCGGATCATCAGCCGGGCGCCGCCCTCCTCCCCCGGGGGCGGCCCCTCCTCGGCAGGCTGGAAGATGAACTTGACGGTCCCGGGGATCCGCTCGCGCATCCCGGCGAGCACCTGCGCCACCCCCATCAGCATGGCGGTGTGCAGGTCGTGCCCGCAGGCGTGCATCACCCCCACCTCCTGCCCGTTGTAGGTGCTGCGCACCCGGGAGCGGAAGGGGAGGTCCACCTGCTCGGTGACGGGGAGGGCGTCCATGTCGGCGCGGAGGGCGACCACGGGGCCGGGCCTCCCGCCCCGGAGGATCCCCACCACCCCGGTGTGGGCGACGCCGGTGCGCACCTCCATCCCCAGGGAGCGCAGGTGCGCGGCGACGATCCCGGCGGTGCGGGTCTCCCGGTTGGAGAGCTCCGGGTTCTGGTGGATGTCGCGGCGCCAGGCGACGACCCTGGGCTGCACCTCGGTGGCGCGGCGGTCGATCTCCGCGCCGAGGGCGGAGGCGGTGCTCTGCGCTCCGGCGGGCGCGGCGTGCACGAGCGCGAGGAGGCCCAGGGTGGCGGTGAGGAGCAGGATACGGCGTGGCCGTGGTGCGCGATGGTCCATCGGGGACTCTCCGGAGGGTGGACGGGGTTCCGGCTCCGGGGGAAGATACGGGACCGGCGCCGGTCCCGACAAACCGGGTGCGCAAAGGGGCGGGAGGCCCCCGGGAGCCGCCCTCCGGGCTACCTCCGGAGCGCGGCGGCCTGTAATCCCGCCCGCCGGTTCAGCCCGGCGCCCAGGAGCTCCATGACGCTGTCCAGGCTGTACCCCACCAGGAACGCATTGAACACGTAGCTCTGCACCCCCGTCGCCGCCGTCATCCCGATGCCGTACACGAACGCCAGGTATCCCACGAGCGCCATGACCACCCGGAGGAGGATGAAGCCCTCCCGGGCGCTCACCACGACCATGGCGCCGGCGGCGCGCACCCGCTTGGCGGCCCCCACTCCCACGTGCACCACGGTCCCGCCGAGGACCGCGGCCCACCCCACCAGGAGCCTCTCCACGCCCTGGCCGTCCACCGGGGCCAGGGCGTGCAGCAGGAGGGCGACCCCCGTGGCGGCCAGCACCGCGAGGACCACCAGGCCCAGCGACAGGACTCGCTTCCACGCCACCTGCTCGTAGCGGTAGATCATCCCGGCGTCGGGGTCCGCCATCCCGCCGTAGGGCTTCAGGAGGTTGGGAACGAGCGCGAGGTGGTTCAGGATCTTCTGCCGGTCCTCCGCGTCGGGCACCTCGTCCTCGAAGAGGGCGTGGAAGGGGATGGCGTACCCCGGCCGCGTGTCTTCCAGCCACTCCGCCAGCCGCGCGGGGATGGTGCGGCACGAGCACCCGTAGATGATCTGCCGGCACAGGACGTCGAGGAGGTTGAGGCACTGGATCTGGATCTGCAGGTCGAGGTTCCCCCCGGGGCGCCGCACCAGTTCGCAGGACTCGATCTGCTCCCAGGCGTTCCGGATCCTCCGCACGCAGTCGTCGGAGCTATGGATGCGGGAGAGGATCGCGCGGACCTGCTTGCGCGTCCGCCGGATGTACTCCACGAACCGCGCCACGGGCGCCTCGCCCCTGCGCACCAGGTCCAGCACCGATCGCAGGTCCTGGATCTCCGTCCGCAGCAGCCGGAGCTCCTGCAGCATCGGTGCGTCCGGCGGCACCGCGCCGGACCCCTCCTCCGGAGAGGTGGGAGAGGGCGCTACCTTCGACACGCTTACCCGGGTGACCCGTGCTCTCGTGCCCTCCAGGGGCACGGGAGCGGGAGCGTCGCCGAGGTCGGTGCGGGGGAGGGGTTCGGACATGGGGACTCCGGGGAGCGGTCGGGGGCTCCGGCCCGTCGCGGCGGACGCGGACTCTTGCAAATTAATGGGCTCCAGGGGAGCGGAAAAGGAACTCCGTCCCGGGCGGAATGATGCGCCGGCAGAGGGCGGTGGGGTCCTACGGTGTCGGCTCCGGGCCGACACCGCTTGGAGGTACGAGGGGAGCCCGTCGAACCGTCCGGGCCGGACCCGGGACCGCCGCGGGCAGGCCTACGCTCAAATGTTTACCGTGCAAGGATATACCTAGCCCTGGGCTCACAAATTGCAATGGGATTCCATCCCTCGCCAGCAACGGAACGGTTCACCCGAACCAACACGGAGGAACTCATATGAGAGGCTATGGACGGGACTACGGCGACAGTCACCACGGGTGGATGGGTGGCATCCGCCGCGGCTTCGACCGCCTGATGGGCAACGACCAGGGCTACGACCGCGGCTACCGGGGCGGCTACGACTTCCGCGGTGGCTACCGTGGTGGCGGGAGCAGCTGGGGTGACGACTGGGACGCCCGGCGCTACGGCACCGGGGACCGGGGCAGCTACCGCGGGTACGACCGCAACGACTACGGCCAGGGTGACTACACCTTCGGAGACTTCGGCCGGCAGGGCTGGACCGGGAACCGCGGTGGGTACCAGGGCGGCGGAATGGGATACGGCGGTGACTACAGAGACCATCCCGGCCGCAGGGGTGAGGGCTCGGGACGGGGCGGCTACGGCGGCCAGGAGGGGATGCGCGGCGGCTACGCCGGCGGCGGTGGATACGGTGGCGGCGGAGCGATGGGCGGGTGGCGGGGCACCGGCACCGGCTTCTCGAACCCCACCCACGGGGGGGACTACTTCCTCGGCTACGGGATGGGGAACCGCCGCGGGTACACGCCCTACTGGTAATCAGTCAGGGCTGGCGGATAGATCGGGCCCCGCGCCGCATTCGGGCGCGGGGCCATTCGTTCTGGACGGAGCGGAACTACGGGTCCACCCTACGCGGCCCTCCCTCCCCGGCGGCTTCCGCGCCCGCGCCGCGCGTCCACCCTCACCCTCCGGCGGCGAGGCCGGCGCCGCCAGCGGTCGAGCGACACCACCGGCGCGGGCTCGCCCTCCCCGGTCTCCTCCGCGGAGGGCGGCAGGGGCGCGATCCCCGGGAGATCCGGCCGGCGGAGCTCACGCGCCAGCTCTGCGACCACCCGCTCGGCGGAGACGCCCCACACCACCGAGAGCAGGGTCACCAGACTCCCGAGCTGCTCCTCGCAGGAGCGCTCGATCCGGTGACCGGGATAGACAGGCGGCTCCGGGAGGAGGCAGCTCGGCCCCTCCGGCTGGGAGGCGCGCTCCCGCGCCCGCTCCAGCCGCGCGTCCAGGGCGAGGATCACCCGCCGCGCGGCGTAGCGCCGCCGGTGCAGCCGGCGCCCGCTGCACAGCCGGGCCGCGTGCCTACGCCATTCCCGTCCCTGCGACGCGCACTCCCGCAGGAGCCACACGGCGGCGTACAGCTCCGCGAAGATGCGCAGGTCGATTTCCCGGATGGCTTCGGGAGGGAGGGTGGCGAGGTATTCGAGGAAGGCCGAGATCTGGCGGGGACGGGCGAGGAGGAAGAGGACGATTTCCTGGCAGCCGCGCCGCTGGTTGCAGCGGGCGCAGGCGGGGACGATGATCCGGAGGTCTTTTCTTCGTCCCCCCCGGGCTTTCGGGATCACGTGCTCCCGGGTGAGGGGGTTGTCGGGGACGCCGGGGGCCCGGCAGTAGACGCATCTTCCGCTCTTGATCCGGTGCTCCAGCTCTCTACGAAGGGCACCGCTGCGCTCGTTCTTCCGCAACTGGTACTCCCGGGCTGGGGGAGGGCGGGGCCCGGATCCGCTCCCTCGTCCCCACTGTGGGACTCCGGATGCGGCCTCCGTGGACCTTCCGCCTGCATGGGGTGCGGTGTCCGGAGACTTCGTCCGGCGCTGCACCGGGTCACCTCCTGCAGTACGATCCATAGCGAGATCGGTGCCAGCGGCGTCGGCCGGCGTGGCGCTCCCGCGGCGGACCGGTCGTGCGCGTGTCAGGGTCTCGCTGGGCCTCCGGGAAGCTGGGTGGGCGGCGGCTCTGCCGGTGTGTACCGGCGGCCCGGGGGAAGGTTCCTGGAACGGAGGTTGCGGCCCGGGAGGGGCTCGTGGGGCCGTTGCCACAATAATGTGTGGCCATTCCGTGCAACACCAGGGGGACGATCATGACACGCTACCGTGCAGGTTACGACCTGGATTACGGCCGCCGGGCCTTCGACAACCGGATGGGCCGCCTGGACGTGGGCAGTCGCGGATACGACCGGGGATACCTGCGCACCTTCGGGGGCGGGGAGTACCGGCGCCCCTGGGTGGGGGGATACCACGAGGGGTACCAGGGCGGCTCGGAGGGGATCGCCATGAACACCGCACCCAGCGGGAGGGCGTACGTTCACGGGGAGGGCACCCCCTGGCGGGCCGGGTACGACCGCGACTACCGCTCCGGGCCGAGGTACGGGGGGTACGGACGGGGGAACCCCAGCATCGACCGGGGGGACCAGGGCTATATGGGGGGCGGCGGGGAGTACGACCCGCGTTACGTGCGTGGCGCCCGGGGCGGCTACGACCGCGGCTATCACGGCTACGACCGGGAGTACCGGGAGGACCTGGAGCGCAACCGCCCGCGCTACTCTCCGGTGGGCGGGATGAACCCCGCGATGGGGGGCTCGGCGGCGATGGACCGGGGCCGCGGCCGGGGGTACGACGGCGGCTGGTTCAACCGGTGGAGCCGCTGGTTCTAGGGAGCGGAAGACCGGAGGTACACAGACGAAAGCGACGGGGGGCGCCGGAAGGGCGCCCCCCGTCGTCTCCCGGTCCCTCGCGGCTCAGGCCACGCTCTCGTACATCTCCACCGGAGGGCAGGCGCAGACCAGGTTGCGGTCGCCCGCCGCGTTGTTCACCCGCCCCACGTGCGGCCAGAACTTGCGCTCCCGCGCCGCCGGGGTGGGGAAGGCAGCCTGCTCGCGAGAGTAGGCGTGGCTCCACTCGTCCGCCACCACCACGGCCTGGGTGTGCGGGGCGTTCTTGAGCGGGTTGTCCCGGCGGTCCAGGATCCCCAGCTCCACCTGCCGGATCTCCTCCCGGATGGCGATCATCGCCTCGCAGAAGCGGTCGATCTCCGCCAGAGACTCGCTCTCCGTGGGCTCGATCATCATGGTCCCGGCCACGGGGAAGGAGACGGTGGGGGCGTGGAAGCCGTAGTCCATCAGTCGCTTCGCCACGTCCTCCACCTCGATCCCCGCCGACTGCCGGAGCTGCCGCAGGTCCACGATACACTCGTGCGCCACTGTCCTGTTCCGCCCGCGGTACAGCACCGGATAGTGCTCCTGCAGGCGGTGGGCGATGTAGTTGGCGTTGAGGATCGCCACGCGGGTGGCGTGCGTCAGCCCCTCGGCGCCCATCAGCCGGATATACACGTACGAGATGGGGAGGATGCTGGGGCTCCCCCACGGCGCCGCCGACACCGCGCCGTGCTCGCCCTGCCCTACCGGGACCACCGGGTGGCCCGGGAGGAAGGGGACCAGGTGCTCCGCCACTCCGATGGGACCCATCCCCGGGCCGCCGCCGCCGTGCGGGATACAGAAGGTCTTGTGCAGGTTCAGGTGGCACACGTCCGCGCCGAAGTCGCCCGGCCGGCAGAGCCCCACCTGCGCGTTCATGTTGGCACCGTCCAGATAGACCTGCCCGCCGTGCCGGTGCACGATATCGCAGATCTCCCGGATCCCCTCCTCGAAGACCCCGTGGGTGGACGGGTAGGTGATCATCAGCGACGACAGGCGGTCGGCGTGCTGCTCGGCCCTGGCGCGCAGGTCGTCCAGGTCCACGTTGCCGTTGGCGTCCGTGCCCACCACCACCACCCGCAGCCCCGCCATGACCGCGCTCGCCGGGTTGGTCCCGTGCGCCGACTGCGGGATCAGGCACACGTCGCGGTGCCCCTCCCCGCGGCTGCGGTGGTAGTCGCGGATGCAGAGCAGCCCCGCGTACTCCCCCTGCGAGCCGGCGTTGGGCTGGAGCGAGATCGCCGCGAATCCGGTGATCTCCGCCAGGTCGGCCTCCAGCTCCCGGAACAGCTCCCGGTATCCCTCCGTCTGCTCGCGCGGGGCGAAGGGGTGGATCCGGTTCACCTCCGGCCACGACACCGGGAACATCTCCACGGTGGCGTTGAGCTTCATGGTGCAGGAGCCCAGCGGGATCATGGAGTGCGCGAGCGAGAGGTCGCGCGACTCCAGCTTGCGGATGTACCGCAGCATCTCCGTCTCGGAGTGGTAGCGGTTGAAGACGGGGTGCGTCAGGTACGCGCTGGTCCGCGCCAGCGGCGCCGGGATCGACGTGTCCACCGCGTCGGCCAGCTCCTCCACCCGGAACGGCACCGCCGACCCTCGACTCAGCGCCTCGAACACCGCCTCCAGGTCCTCCACGCCGGTGGTCTCGTCCAGGGCGATGCACACCGAGGTCTCATCGAAGGCACGCAGGTTGATCCCCCGGTCGCACGCCGCTCCCATCACCGAGGCCACGCGCGTCCCCACCTCCACGCGGACGGTGTCGAAGAAGGTCCCGTGCACCACCCGGTACCCGAGGCGCGTCGCCCCCTCGGCCAGGATGGCGGCCAGGAGGTGGACGCGCTCCCCGATCTCCCGCAGCCCCCGGGGTCCGTGGTACACCACGTACATCCCCGCCATGACGGCCAGGAGCACCTGCGCCGTGCAGATGTTGCTGGTGGCCTTCTCGCGGCGGATGTGCTGCTCGCGGGTCTGCAGCGCCATGCGCAGTGCGGGGTTCCCCTGCGCGTCGGTGGAGAGGCCGATGATCCGCCCCGGGATCTGGCGCTTGTGCTCCTCGCGGCAGGCAAAGAAGGCCGCGTGCGGCCCGCCGAAGCCCAGCGGGACCCCGAAGCGCTGGGTGGTCCCCACCGCGATGTCGGCGCCCCACTCGCCCGGAGGCGCGAGCAGGGTGAGCGAGAGGAGGTCCGCGGCCGCCACCACCGTGATCCCCTCCTCACGCGCCCGCTGCGCGAAGGCGCCGTGGTCCGCCACCGCGCCGTCCGTGGCCGGGTACTGGAGGAGGACGCCGAACACCGAAGCGGAGAAGTCGAAGCTCTCGGGGTCGCCGACCACCACCTCGATCCCGCGGGCGTGGGCGCGGGTACGCACCACGTCGATGGTCTGCGGGTGGCAGTCGCGCGCCACGAAGAAGGTGTTCCGCGCATCGTCCCCCGAGATCCCGTACGCCATGGCCATGGCCTCGGCGGCGGCGGTCCCCTCGTCCAGGAGCGAGGCGTTGGCGATGGGGAGCCCGGTGAGGTCGATCACCATCGTCTGGAAGTTCAGCAGCGCCTCCAGCCGGCCCTGGGCGATCTCGGCCTGGTAGGGGGTGTACTGCGTGTACCACCCCGGGTTCTCCAGGATGTTGCGCTGGATCACCGGGGGGACGATGCAGTCATGGTACCCCATCCCGATGAAGGAGCGGAACACCCGGTTGCGGGACATCATCGCCCGGAGCTCCTGGAGGAGCTCGTACTCGCTCCGCTCCGGCCCCAGCGCCAGCGGCCGGCCGAGGCGGATGGATTCGGGGACGGTGGCGTCGATCAGCACGTCGAGGGACTCGTATCCGAGGGCATCCAGCATCCGCCGGATCTCCCCCTCGCCGGGGCCCACGTGGCGCCGCACGAAGGTGTCGGTGTGCCGGAGCAGGGTCTGGTTCTTCTTGGTCATGCAAGCTCGCGGAAGTGCGCAGCCGCGGGGCCGGATGGTCCCCTGCGGAGTGTCGTTTCGGTATCCTGCCGGAAGGCGCGCGAAACTTACCGTGGGAGTTCCCCGAAGGCAAACCCGCCCCGGGCGTGCTGCAAGTACCCCGGGCAGGCAGGTCCGTTCGCCCGGCGCGGACCGGGGAAGCGGTTGCCGGGGAAGGAGTTGTACCGGTGTTGTGTGGCTGGTTGGCTATCTGCCGAGGAGGAGACTCTCGACATCGCGATAGAGCTTGTCGAATGACTTCGCTCGACGTGCGCTGGGGATTAGGAAAGCCACCCCTTGGCGTCGCGGATCGCCTCCCGGATCGTCGGGCGCGGTGAGGACCGCGACGGCCCCGGAGCGACTCGGCTGCGGCGAGGAACCAGGCTTCGAACTCCCGCTTCGCAGCCACGACCCTGGTCCTGCGATCGGGCCTCGCCTGTTGCGCGTAGGCCCGAGCTTGCACGGGGCATCGTCGTCCGCAGCCAGCAGCACCAGGATCTCAGTCCTCCCCGGATCCGAAGAGGACGAGCTGTTCCGGTTTGATGTCGGTTGACTTGGGATCCGGTCGAAGCTGGTCCATGCGGAGGAGGTCTCCGGCCGTGAACAGGTGATCCCGGAGCACTGCGCGGGAGGCCGGGTCCAGAGGCCCGATCTTCGTTTCCCCTCGCTGTGACACCACGGCGAGAATGGCGTCATCCGGAATACCTTCGTTCGACAGCAGCTCCGGACTATGGCTGGTGACGGCAACCTGGGTATGCTCGCTCGCGTCCACAAGGCTGTCCGTCAGGACTCCGGCGGCGGCCGGATGCAGCGCCGTCTCAGGCTCCTCGATGCCGACGAACGGCACGCCCTTCCCCTCCGCTCCGCCCGTCTGGAACAGGGCGATGAGTATCCCCAGGGTCCGCAGGGTGCCATCCGACATGTTCGCCGCGATGAAGCGCCACGGATCGCGCGAGCCACTCACCTCCTGCCGGAACTCAAGGGTCTCCTTGGGCCCGATCGTGATGGGATCGACGCCACTGACCCCCGGAACGATCTTGGACAGGTACTCCTCGATACGAGCCCGCACCTCCGGGTTACGATTCGCAAGGGTCTCCAGCACACTTGCGACGTTGCTTCCGTCACGGGTGAGGAGGATTCCAGGGTCCGGGGATTGCAGCTCGCGGATCACGTCGGGATTGAGGTTGTAGAACCCCATTCTCGAAAGCGCATCATAGATCGGCCGGAACTCGGGGAAACCCGAGACGTTCATCAGGTACAGCCGGTCCTTGACCGCTGCTGGAGGCACGCTCACACTGCTCCCGATAACGTGTCCCCCCTCGACGGTGTAGTGACCGAGCACGTGTCCCGTAATGCCGTGCCGGATGACGCACTCTTCGCGTTGGACGAAGTAGCCACCCTGCAGCGCACGGCTTTCCTTCGCTTGAGATCCTACTACGAAGGCGTAGTGCCCCCCCGACCCATCGGGGAGTCGGAAATTGATCCGGATGCCGAAGTGCCTGGGATGGCCCGTCGAACGCCGACGGACCTCCTTGATCCGCCGCGGTCGCGGAGAGCGTGGTCGAGGGAGCTCTGGAGCGAATCCGTGACGAAGCGTAGCGCGTCGAGGAAGTTGCTCTTTCCGGAGCCATTCGGACCCACGAGGTAGGTCAGCTTCGAGAGGGTCACGTCACACGCGGCAATGCTCTTGTAGTTGCGTAGAATGACCCGCTCGATGAATCGCGTGTGCTGGGATGCTACCTCCGGAACTTCGAGTTCCAGCGCGGAATCTGGATCCAAGTGTGCTCTCCTTGCGACAGATTCGCTATTGGCCCGGACGTGAGGGCCTGATTCGTCAGGTATCCCTTCCTCCACGTCTGATCACGTCGTGCGGGTCGATTCCAGGATCACATCCAAACCTGCTCTACGTCAGGAGGTTCAGCAAGTTGTGCGTTGAGCGCAGGCGGGGAAGCGATTCCACGAATGCCCTGCATCTAAACGACCTCCCCAGGAGCCCGTACCTGGCCCCGTCCCTTTCTTGACTCCCCCCGGGCCCCCGCCTATTCTCCCCGCGTCCCCGCTTTGCGGCCCGAGAATCTCCGAGGAGGACCCGAACCATGGCCAACGTCCCGCAGGATCTGCGTTATACCCGGGAGCACGAGTACGTGAAGACCGCCGGCGACGGCACCGTCACCGTCGGCATCACCGACTTCGCGCAGGGGGAGCTGGGCGACGTGGTGTTCGTGGAGCTCCCCGAGGTGGGGGCCAGCTTCGACGCCATGCAGGTGTTCGGGACCATCGAAGCCGTCAAGGCGGTCTCCGACCTGTACTCGCCGGTGACCGGGGAGGTGGTGGAGGTCAACGGGGCGCTGGACGCCAACCCCGCGCTGGTGAACTCCGACCCCTACGGCGAGGGGTGGATGATCCGGATGCGCGTCTCCGACCCGTCCGCCCTGGACGGCCTGCTGGACGCCGCCGCCTACCAGGAGCTCACCGGCGGCTGAGGCCGCGCCGCCCGCTCTTCCACCTGCGCAGCGGATTCGCGATCCACCGCCGAACCGGAGGACACCGATGGCGAAGCTGACCTGGCACGGACACTCCACCTTCTCGCTCCAGACCGACGACGGGACGCGGATCATCATCGACCCGTTCCTGGACGACAGCCCGGTGTCCGACATCAAGACCACGGACATCGACCGGCTCGACTTCATCCTCGTCACCCACGGGCACGAGGACCACTTCGCCGACGCCGTCAAGCTGGGGAGGAAGACGGGGGCGACGCTGGTCTCCACCTTCGAGATCGCCACCTTCGCCGGCAAGGAGGGGGTGAGGAACGTCCACGGGATGAACATCGGCGGGGCACACCGCTTCCCCTTCGGACGGGTGAAGATGACCATCGCCCACCACACCGGGACGGTGCACGGTGACACGCACGGACGGTACACCGCCACCCCCGGCGGCTTCCTGATCTCGCTGAACTCCGGCACCCGCCTCTACCACGCCGGAGACACCGCGCTGACGCTGGACATGCAGCTCCTGAGGGGACAGGTGGACGTGGCCATCCTCCCCATCGGCGACAACTTCACCATGGGACCGGAGGACGCCGCGAAGGCGGTGGAGTTCATCGAGCCCCGGGTGGTCCTCCCCATGCACTACGACACCTGGCCGGTGATCCAGCAGGACACGGAGGAGTTCCGCCGGCTGATCGGGGGCCGCGCCGAGCTGCGGGTCCTCCGTCCGGGCGGGAGCACGGAGATCTGAACGGCGGGGGATGCCCGCTCCCGTCTGGCGCCTCCTCGACACCCCCCCCGCCCGCGGCGCCTGGAACATGGCCGTGGACGCGGCGCTGGTGGAGTCCGTGCGCGCGGGCGGCGCCCCCGTCCTCCGCTTCTACCGCTGGGACCCGCCCTGCCTCTCCCTGGGCCGCAACCAGCCCGCGGCCGGGCGGTACGACCTGGACGCCCTCCGCGCCCGGGGGATCGACGTCGTCCGCCGCCCCACCGGGGGGCGCGCGGTGCTCCACCACCGGGAGCTGACCTACTCCGTGGTGGCGGCCGAAGGGGTGCTCGGGGGGCCGCGGGAGAGCTACGCCCTGATCAACCGCGCGCTGGTGGCGGGGCTGCGCCGGCTGGGGGTGGCCGCCGGGCTGCAGCCGCGCACCGGGAGGCGCGCCGCGGCACCCTCGCTCGCCCCCTGCTTCCAGGAGCCCGCGGAGGGCGAGGTGGTGGCCGCGGGACGCAAGCTGGTGGGGAGCGCCCAGCGGCGCGAGGGGGGCGTCGTCCTCCAGCACGGCTCCCTCCTGCTGGCGGGGGATCAGGGCGAGGTGCACGCGGTCACTCTGGGCGCGCTCCCCCCCGACGGCGACGACCTGCCGCCGACCAGCCTGGCCGAGCTGTGCGACCCCGTCCCCCCCTGGGAGCGGATCACGGCGACGCTGGCGGAGGGGTGGAGCGAGACGGTGGGGGGAGGGCTCCGGGAGGAGGGGCTGACCCCGGAGGAGCGGGAGAGTGCGGAGCGGCTGGCCCGGCACTTCGACGATCCGGCATGGACCTGGCATACCTGACGCGCTTGCTCCTGATCCGGGGCGAGGTCCGGGATCCCGCCCCACTTTCATGCGAACGTACGGCCGGGGGAGTATGAACATGGGAAGCGCTTACAGGTGCGGCTGGGTGGCGGCAGCGCTGCTGCTCGCCGCGTGCGGGGGAGGGGACGAGGGCGGCCCGCGTGGGGCAGCCGACGCGGGCACTCCCGTTGCCGGCGGCACCGGGGTAGTAGGGGTCAAGGCGGACTTCGGCGGGTTCAACCCGGTGACGAACAGCGCCCTGGCCACCGATGACATCATCAAGTTCATGCTGTTCACCCCGCTGGTGCAGTTCGACGAGAAGCTGCAGCCGCAGCCCTACCTCGCCGAGTCCTGGGAGCTGAGCGACACCGTCGTCACCTTCCGGCTGCGCGAAGGGGTGACCTGGCACGACGGGAACCCGGTCACCGCAGAGGACGTCAAGTTCACCTTCGACCTGGCCAAGAACCCGGAGAGCGCTGCCGGGGTGGTTGCCACCTACCTGGGGCTGGTGAAGTCGGCGACGGTGGTGGACCCGCGCACCGTCCGGTTCGGCTTCGTGGCCCCGCACGCGCAGCCGCTGGAGGACTTCTGGTGGGCGCCGGTCCCGAAGCACCTCCTCCAGAACGTCCCTCCCGCGCAGCTCGCCCAGGCGCCCTACAACCTCGGCCCGATCGGGAGCGGACCGTTCAAGTTCGTGAACTGGCGGCAGGGGCAGGAGCTGACCCTGGAGGCCAACCCGCAGTTCCCGCAGGCGATGGGGGGACGGCCGCGGCTCGACCGCGTGGTCTTCCGCATCATCCCGGAAGCCACCACCCGGCTCACCGAGCTGACCAGCGGGCGGGTGGACGTGGACTACTCGATCCTCCCGGACGAGGCCCGGCAGATCCAGCAGCAGCGGGGGATCTCGCTGGAGCACTACACCTCGCGGGAGATGACCTACATCGGGTGGAACAACGAGCGCGAGCCCTTCCGGGACGCGCGCGTCCGCCGTGCGCTCACCCTGGCGATCGACCGCGCCCGGATCATCCAGGCGCTGATGTTCGGGTTCGCCCGGCCGGCGGGCTCGGTGATCCCGCCCGTCACCCCGCTCGCCCCCGACCTGCAGCCCCTCCCCTACGACCCCGCCGGTGCCCGGCAGCTCCTGGCGCAGGCCGGGTGGCGGGACGCCAACGGCGACGGGACCCTGGAGAAGGACGGACGGCCGCTGCAGTTCACGATCGTCACCAACGCCTCGAACCGGCTGTTCCAGGACATCGCCACCATCGTCCAGCAGCAGCTCAAGGCGGTGGGGGTGAACACCCAGATCCGCACCCTGGAGTTCCAGACCCTCCTCCAGCAGCACCGGGCGCGGGACTATGAGGCGATCATCACCAACTGGACCTGGGACTACTTCCGGCCCGACCCCACCCCGCTCTTCTCCTGCGCGGAGGCCCGGAAGGCCAGGTCCGCCAACCGCGCGGGGTACTGCAACCCGCAGGCGGACGAGATGATGCAGGGCGGCCTGCGCGAGATGGACCCGGCGCGGGCCCGGCAGATCTGGACGCAGTTCTCGCAGGTCATCCAGCAGGACCAGCCGATCACCCTCCTCTACTGGACGGAGGAGATCGCCGGCGTGGGGCTGCGCCTGCAGGGCGCGGAGATGGACGCGCGGAGCAAGCTGGTGAACGTGACGCGCTGGTGGATCCCCGCCAACCGCCGCTGACGGCCGGAACCGGAGGCGCAACGACGAACTCCGTCCCGGGAGCCCCGCCCCCGCGGGGCTCCCGCTCTTGCGCGAACGCCGCAGATCCCGTTCATTGCGGCGGGGGAGACTCCCATCCGCTGAACGGCCGTCCGCCGCCGGCAGGCGACCATCATCCCGAAGTTCCGGCACGGCAATCCACACAGAACATCACTTCGACGATGCGAAACGCGCAGAGCTGGTTCCGGGTTGCGGGGCGGTTCCTGGTGCTGGGGGTGGTTGCGTGGACGGCGGCGTGTGGCCGGGACGAAGAGGGCAAGGAGGACACCGGAAAGGCGCGGCCGGCGACCGAACAGGTCGAGCGGGGGGGGACGGCGATCCTGGCCGAGCTGCAGGACATGGACAAGCCGCTCCCCTTCGTGTACGAGAGCGCTCTCGACGGCGACATGGTGGACGTCATGTACATGGCGCTCCTCCGCGGCTCCTGGCGCGACGGGCGGCAGGTGTTCCTCACCTCGCACGACAGCCCCATGGCGCTCGCCTGGCACTGGGAGTACGTGGGACCCGACTCCACCGCCATCCGCTACCGCATGCGCTCCGGGCTGAGGTGGTCGGACGGGCAGCCGATCACGGCGCGCGACGTGGTGTGGACCTACGACATGGTGCGCGACCCCCGGGTGGCCTCGCCGCGGCAGGACTACACGGAGAACATCGACTCCGTGAGGGCGGAGAACGACTCGACGGTGGTGTTCCACTTCAAGCGGCGCAACCCGGAGATGCTCTACCACTCCGGGCTCCCCATCGCTCCGCGGCACGCCTTCGAGGGGGCGAACCCCGCGGAGTTCCGTACCCACCCCCGGCTCGCCAACCCCGGGAACGGGAACCTGGTGGTCAGCGGTCCGTTCATGATCGGGTCGTGGGCGCGGGGGCAGCAGGTCGTGCTGGTCCCCAATCCGCACTTCCCCGTCCGGCCCAACCTGGACCAGATCGTGATCCGCGTCATCCCCGATCCGACCACGCGCCTGGTGGAGCTGCAGACGGAGAAGGTCGACTTCACCCGCCCGATCCCGCACGATCAGATCCCGCGCCTCCGCCAGCAGACCCCGCACATCCGCTTCGAGCGCGAGCAGAAGCGCAACTACGACTACATCGCCTACAACCCGCGGAGGGTGGAGGCCTTCGCGGACCCCGAGATCCGTCGTGCCCTCGGACTGGCCATCGACGTGCCGGCCATCATCCGGGCGCTCCGGATGGAGGAGTACTCCGTCCCGGGGAGCGGTCCGTACGCCCCGATCTTCAGGGACCTGTACGACCCCCAGCGCATGCGGCCCCTCCCCTACGACACCGCCCAGGCCCGCCGGATCCTGGAGTCGAAGGGGTGGCGGGACACCGACGGGGACGGGATCCTGGACCGCAACGGGAGGCCGTTCCGCTTCACCCTGGTCACCAACACCGGAAACCAGCGGCGGACGGACGTCCAGCAGATCGTCCAGCAGCAGCTCAGGCGGATCGGCGTGGACGTCCAGCTGCAGCAGATCGAGTTCAACACCTTCCAGGACCGCCTGATCAACAAGAACTTCGAGGCGGCGCTGGGGAACTGGGGCGTCGGCCTGAGCGCGGACCTGAGCGAGCTGTGGGGTGAGGACAGCCCGTTCAACTTCGTTTCCTACAGGAATCCCGAGGTCACCCGGCTCTTCGAGCAGGCGCTGTCGCAGCCCACCAGCGAGCTGGCGAATCCGTACTGGCGGCAGGCGGCGGAGCTGATCGCGCGCGACCAGCCCTACACCTGGCTGTACTACTTCGACCAGGTGGACGGGGTGAACAACCGCCTCAAGGGGATGAAGATCGATACCTTCGGCTCGTACCAGAACGCGTGGGAGTGGTGGATCCCCCGGGACCAGCAGCGCGCCCGGACGACGGTGCGCTGATCTGGCCGGCAGGACCCGGGACCGGCCCGCCCGCGACGCGGCCCCTGCACGGCGCAGGGGCCGCGCTGCTTTGCGGCAGGCGGGATCCACAGAATTGCGGCATGGGGGGGCGCGGCTATCTTTCCGGTCCGATTTCTGCGGGCGGAGGGGACACGTTTGAAGCGCGGCAACGGCACAGGAGAGTCGCGGTGAAACGGATCCACACCATCCAACCGAGCGCGGCGGCCGGGGTCCCGGGCGTCCGGCGGCTCCCCACCTCCCGGGAGAAGGAGCCCTCCGCGTGATCGGATATCTGCTGCGCCGCCTCCTGGGCGCGATCCCCCTCCTGCTGGGGGTGCTGACCATCATCTTCTTCATCATCCACCTCGCTCCCGGCGATCCCACGGCGCGCTTCTTCAACCCGAACGTGTCGCCGGAGGTGATCGAGCAGATGCGCCGGAACCTGGGGCTCGACCAGCCGCTGCACGTCCAGTACTTCAAGTGGCTGAGCGCCTTCGTCCGGGGGGACTTCGGGTACTCCTTCGGGCAGATGCGCCCGATCTCGGAGATCCTCCCGGAGACGCTCTGGAACACCCTGCAGCTCACGCTGATCTCCCTGGTGATCATCTTCGTGCTGGGGATGCTCATCGGGATCGTGCAGGCGGTGCGGCAGTACTCCATCGCGGACAACGTCCTGACCTTCCTGGCGCTCTTCTTCTACTCGATGCCCACCTTCTGGCTGGCGCTGATGCTCATCCTCGTCTTCTCGCTGAAGGCGAGCCAGTGGGGGTGGCCGGCGTGGCTCCAGCTCCCGGCCTCGGGGATGGCGAGCGTGGGCGCGGAGTCCCTCCCGCTGGGAGAGCGCATCTGGGACCGGGTGCAGTACCTGATCCTCCCCGCCACCGCGCTGGGAATCGGGTCGGCGGCGGGGGTAGCGCGGTACATGCGCGGCTCCATGCTGGAGGTGATCCACCAGGACTTCATCCGGACGGCGAGGGCCAAGGGGCTCTCGGAGCGGACGGTGATCTTCAAGCACGCGCTGCGTAACGCGCTGATCCCCATCATCACCCTGCTGGGGCTCTACCTCCCCTTCCTGCTGAGCGGCGCGGTGCTGGTGGAGACGATCTTCTCCTGGCCGGGGATGGGGCGGCTGGTGGTGGACGCCATCTTCCAGCGCGACTACCCGCTGGTGATGGCCACCTCCTTCGTGATCGCGGCGATCGTGGTGTTCGGAAACCTCCTTTCCGACGTGCTGTACGCGGTGGTCGACCCCAGAATCCGGACGGAGTGACGATGCGCGCCTCCCCCGACGTCGAATCGCTCCCGCCGGAGCCACTCCCCACCGCGCAGGACGCCCCGACCGCGGTGCCGGTCCGCGGCGAGGGGGCCACCTGGACACAGGCCGTCTCCCTCGCCCTGGCCTGGGGGCTCCTCTTCGGCCTGGTGTACCTGTCGTGGGGGCGGATCGCGGGAATGCCCGGGATGCGCCGCGTCCCTGTCGACCTGTACCTGGCGGTGGCCACGCTGGCGCTGGTCACCCTGGGGATGCTGGCGTGGACGGTGCGCCGGATGGCCCGACGCGGGAGGGCCGCCGCGCGGGCGCGGGGAGACTCCCAGTGGGCCATCGCGGGGCGGCACTTCCGCCGCAACCGGATGGCCATGGTGGGGCTGGCGATCATGATCCTGCTGTACCTGGTCACCCTGCTCACCCCGCTGATCGCCCCGTACGACCCGGCGGCGCAGGAGGACATCCTCAGTACGCAGTTCCTCCCCCCGTCGGGGGAGTACCTGATGGGGACGGACAAGTTCGGGCGCGACATCTTCTCGCGGGTGCTGTACGGAGCGAGGATCTCGCTGAGCATCGGCTTCATCGCGGTGGGGATCAGCATCACGCTGGGGACGACGATCGGGGCCGTGTCGGGGTACTTCGGGGGGCTCGTGGACTCGGTGCTGATGCGCTTCACCGACATGATGCTCTCCTTCCCCCGCCTCGTGCTCCTGATCGTGGTGATCGCGCTCTTCGAGCCCTCCATCTGGCTGGTGGTGACGGTGCTGGGGCTCACCGGGTGGATGGGGACCGCGCGCATCGTCCGCGGCGAGGTGCTCTCCCTGCGCGAGCGGGAGTTCGTGCAGGCCGCCCGCGCGCTGGGGATGGGGGACGGGAGGATCATCATGCGCCACGTGATCCCCAACACCCTGGCGCCGGTGATCGTGTCGGCGACGCTGGGGATCGGCCAGACCATCCTCACGGAGGCCTCGCTCTCCTTCCTGGGGCTGGGGGTGCAGCCCCCGACGCCGAGCTGGGGGAACATGGTCTCGGACGGCCGGGACGCGCTGATCACCGCCTGGTGGATCGCCACCTTCCCGGGGCTGGCGATCGTCTTCACGGTGATCGCCTTCAACCTCCTGGGCGACGGGCTGCGCGACGCCCTGGACCCGAGGCTTCGTACGTGAACGGCTTCGAGGAACAGACTTGGGCGAATCCCGGCTTCGCCGGGACCGCGCTCTATTCCGCTGGACACGATACGACCATGTCCAGCGGAACGGAGCCCGCCGGAAACTGCCCCGGCGGTCTCTGCCCTTCGGGTCACGATCGCTTTCGCAACTGCGACCACAACTGCCGCTGATGCCCGAGCCGATCCTTCAGGTAGAGAACCTCCGCACCTACTTCAAGACCGACGCCGGGCTGGCGCGGGCGGTGGACGGCGTGTCCTTCCACGTCAATCCCGGTGAGACGCTGGGGATCGTGGGGGAGTCGGGGAGCGGGAAGTCGGTCACCTCGCTCTCGGTGATGCGGCTGATCCCCACCCCCCCGGGCCGTATCGAGCCCGGCTCCCGGATCCTCTTCCGCGGCGGGGACGGGGCGGAGCCGGAGGACCTGGCGACGGTGCCGGAGGAGCGGATGCGCCAGATCCGCGGCAACGACATCGCCATGATCTTCCAGGAGCCCATGACCTCCCTGAACCCGGTGTTCACGGTGGGGGAGCAGATCATGGAGTCGCTCATGCTGCACCAGGGCTTGAGCAAGCGCGACGCCCGCGCCCGGGCCATCGACATGCTGCAGCTGGTGGGGATCCCCATCCCCCACCAGCGGGTGGACGAGTACCCGCACCAGCTCTCGGGCGGGATGCGCCAGCGGGTGATGATCGCCATGGCGCTGGCGTGCGACCCCAAGCTGCTGATCGCCGACGAGCCCACCACGGCGCTCGACGTGACCATCCAGGCGCAGATCCTGGAGCTGCTCAACCGCCTCCAGGAAGAGCTGGGGATGTCGATCATCCTGATCACCCACGACCTGGGGGTGGTGGCCGAGACCTGCGACCGGGTGATCGTGATGTACGCCGGGCAGGTGTTCGAGGAGGGCCCGGTGCACGACGTCTTCCACGACCCCCAGAACCCCTACACCGAGGGGCTCTTGCGCTCCATGCCCAGGCTGGGCGAGCAGGTGGAGCGGCTGGCGGTGATCCCCGGCGTGGTCCCGGCGCCCACCCACTGGCCGGTGGGGTGCCGCTTCCACGAGCGCTGCCCGTACGGGTGGGAGAAGACCGAGCGCGAGGAGCCGCCGCTCTTCGAGATCGGCCCCGGGCGCAGGAACAAGTGCTGGCTGGTGGAGCACCCGGAGCGGCGCGAGGAGATCCGCCGCACCACCGGCGGCTTCACTCCCGTGGGCGCGCTCACCGGCACCGGCGCGCGCACGCCGCTGGCCGCCGACCCCGACGCGGCGGACCCCGGCCGGGGGGAGGTGGGCTGATGGCGTCGACGCCGGAGGGGCGCACCCCCGCGGGCGGCCGCGGCGCGGGCAACGGCCAGGCCAGCGGCGGCGACCGGCCGCACGCTCCGGCCCGGGGACTGGTGGGGGAGGGGATCGAGCGCGCGCCGGCCGCCGGCACGGGGATCTCGGGCGAGGTCGAGCGCATCCCCGAGGCCCCGGAGCGGCGCGAGCTCCCCCCGGCCAAGGGCGACAGCGACCTGCGCGGCCCGACCCCCG
>DATAAL010000815.1:0-8471 GCA_036260145.1 Longimicrobiaceae bacterium
CTTCCCCGTACGAGATGGTCTCCATGATCTCCTGCGCCAGGGGCAGATGCGGACGGAGCGCGGCAACAGGGTGGCGCCGCACGGGGGCGAGGGTATCCACGTGCTCGATGGGTGTGAGGACGATCTTGGTTCGGTGGAGCACTCGCGGCAAGGAGGGGGGTCGCCGGCACCGGTCGCGAGAGAGGGGCCCGGAGGGAGATCCGCCTTCCCGGCGGGATCTCTCCGCATCCCCGGTATCGCTACGCCGCCTTCCTGTCCTCCCGAGGGGACGATGTGTCCACGATTTCGGGAGCCGGTGCAGCCGCCCTCGGCTCTGCCCTCCGGACCTCCGCCGCCGGGTCCTCCGGCGGCGCAAGGAAGAATGGCCGGCTCTGCCGGACGTAGATCGCGAAGCAACCGTGCGTCATCGTGCCCTCCCTTTATGGAAACGGAGCTCCGGAAGTATGGCGCCTTCCGGCTCCGGATACTTCTCTTCAAGCGCAAAGGGTGTGCCTGCAAAAGGTTAGTTCCGTTCGGCCGGCAACCGCGGGAGCGGAGCGGTGAGAACGGGTGCTCCGGTCCCGCGGGCCCGGCACATGCAGGCAGCACATTCCCCGACCCGCATCGCTTCCGTCCGAGGAGAGCAGCCGCATGGAGCTGACCGGAATCCACCACCTGACCGCCGTCACGGCGCACGTCCGCGACAACTACCGCTTCTACACGCGGGTACTCGGGATGCGCATCGTGAAGCGCAGCGTCAACCAGGACGACGTGAGCGCGTACCACCTGTTCTACGCCGACGCCATCGGCACTCCGGGCACCGACCTCACCTTCTTCGACTGGAACATCCCCCGGGAGCGGCGCGGTACGCGCAGCATCACCCGCACCTTCCTGCGCGTGAACGGGAGCGCCACGCTGGAGTGGTGGGAGGCACACTTCCGGGAGCACGGCGTGGCGAGCGGCGGCATCACCGAGCGCGACGGCCGCCTCACCCTGGACTTCGAGGACCCGGAGGGCCAGCGCCTGGCCCTGGTCGACGACGGCGGCGAGGGGGACGAGCCGACCCCCTGGGAGCAGAGCCCGGTCCCCGCCGAGCACCAGGTCCGCGGCCTGGGACCGATCCTGATGAGCGTCCCGGACCTCCTCCCGACCGAGCTCATCCTGACCCAGGTCATGGGGATACGGCGGGTGCGGGAGTACGCCCACCCGGAGAACCCGCGGCACACCGTGGTGGTGTTCGAGATGGGCGGGAGCGGCCCGCACGCGGAGCTGCACGTAGCGGTCCAGCCGGACCTCCCCGCTGCCCGGCTCGGCGCGGGGGGGGTGCACCACGTCGCCTTCCGCACCCCCGACGAGGAGGAGTACCACGGCTGGACGGAGCGCCTGAACGCCCACCGCATCCCCAACAGCGGCGAGGTGGATCGCTACTACTTCCGGAGCCTGTACTTCCGGGAGCCCAGCGGGGTGCTGTTCGAGATCGCCACGGACGGCCCCGGCTTCGCGGTGGACGAGAACCCCGCCACGCTCGGCGAGCGGGTGGCGCTCCCCCCGTTCCTGGAGCCGCACCGCGCCTCGATCGTGGCGAACCTCAAGCCTATCGACTGATGGCGGCGTGGCCTCTCCCAGGCCAGCCAGGCCGCGGCTCAGAGCCACCGCTCCAGCCACGCCACGGCTTCGTCCTGCATGCGGGGGGTGAAGGAGTGCGGCTCGTCGTGGAAGGCGCCGCGAAAGCGCTCGGGGATCCCCGCCCGGTCGTAGATCCGTTCCAGCCTCTCCACGGCGCCGCGCATCCCGGACACGGGGAAGAGGGTGTCGCGCGCGCACTGCTGCACCAGGAGCGCGCCGGGGGCCAGCAGCGCCGCTGCGTCCGGGAGGTCGAGCGAGGCACGCAACCCGGGGGTGAACGCCATCCAGGTGTGCCGCCGCGCATGTCCCGGGAGCATCTCGGCCAGCGAGGTCATCCACGCCACCACGCACGCTGCCCGGAGCCGCGGGTCGGAGGCGGCCAGGAGCGCCGCCCGGAGCCCGCCCCCGGAGAAGCCGGCGCACCCGATCCGCTCCACATCCACGTCGGGGCGGGAGGCCAGGTAGTCCACGGTGCGCCGGTCGTCCCAGGCCAGCACCCCGGGCCAGGTGGCGCCCGCCGCGAAGAGCGTCTTCGCCACCACCGTCTCGAAGGCCCGCGCCACGCGGTTCTCGGCGGCGGCCCGCTCGGCTGACCCCACGGGGAGCGTGGGGAGCAAGCGGAAGGCCTCCCGTGCCTCTCCGGGGACGGCCTCGCGGGGGAGCGTCTCGGCGCGCAGCCGCCGCTCGCCGAAGTACAGGGCGTCGATGGCGACCACCAGGAACCCCCGGCGCGCCAGCGTCTCGGCGAAGGGGCGGCCGTAGAGCCTCTCGCGGTACTCGACCAGGGCGGGCGGGTCGTCCGGGGCGGAGACCAGCTTCCCGGCCCCCCAGGCGAACTGCCCGCCGTGACAGTGGAGCGCGACGACAGCCGGGAGCGGCCTGCGCCGGCCGGTGGGGACCAGCACCCGGGCGGGGATGTCGTAGGCGGGGGTGGCCCGGATGCGCACCGTCTCCAGGGTGAAGCCGTCGCGCTCTTCCCGCGCCACGGTCTCCGCGCGTACGGGCGGGGCCGGCGGATCGAAGCCCAGGTGGCGGAGGAGGGCCGGCCGGGCGCTCCGCTTCCAGGCCGCCAGCGAGCGCCACCGCCCGTTCAGAAACGAAAGCGAGGGCGCTCTCTCCCGCGCGATCCACTCGACGATGCCATACAGGTTGCCCGGGTCGGGACCGTCCTGCGCCTGGAGGTCGAGTTCAGGCGGGGCGGGGGAGAGGGGCGACGCGCCGAGCAGGGGGTCCACCGGGAGCGCCAGGGCTCCCAGGACCCCCAGGGCCTGGCGGCGGGTCATCCGGTGCGGCATGGCGGGGTCGACACGGGTTCACGGTGCGGAGTGCGGTTCCCCATCCCCCGACCCCCTTCCCTCGCTCGCGAGGGAAGGGGGAGCACAGCGGCGCAGAGGATCGGGGCGGTGCGAACGGTGGCTCCGCGCGCCCTCACCCGGTATGGCTTCGTTCTCGTCGGGGGAGGTTCGCTGCGGTCAGCCGGTGTTCCGCAGACCGGCGGAGATCCCGTTGATGGTGGCGGCGAGGGCGTAGTTCAGCTCCTCGCCCTCCTCTCCCGCGCGCCGGCGGCGCAGCAGGCTGACCTGGATCAGGCTCATGGGGTCCACGTAGGGGTTCCGGAGCCGGATGGAGCGCGCTAGAACCTCGTTCTCCTCCAGGAGGCGTGTCTGTCCGGTGACGCGGAGGACGGCCCGCCGGGTCCGCTCGAACTCTTCCGCGACCATGGCGAACACCCGCTCGCGCAGCTCCCCGTCCGGGACCAGCCCCGCGTAGCGCCGGGCGATGGGGAGGTCGGCCTTGGCCATCCCCACCTCGACGTTGCGGATCAGGTCGTTGAAGAGCGGGAACTCCCCCATCATCTCCCGCAGCAGGCGCTCGTTCTCCTCGCCCGCGGCGGCGAAGCGCTCCAGTGCATGCCCCACGCCGAACCAGGCGGGGAGCACGTGCCGGCTCTGCATCCAGCCGAACACCCAGGGGATGGCGCGCAGGTCCTCCAGCCCGCGGCTCTGCCCGCGCCGCGCCGGCCGGGAGCCGATCCGGGCGTGCTCCAGCTCCCCCACCGGGGTGGCCTGCTGGAAGTAGGGGAGGATGTCGGGATTGTCGGCGATCCGCTCCCGGTAGAAGCCGTACGCCTCGGCCGACATGGCTTCCATCGCCCGCTCCCAGCGCGCTTCCCGCTCCGGCTCGGCGCGGTCCGGGTTGGCGAGCGCGTCCAGCGAAGCGGCGACCATCAGCTCCAGGTTCCGCTCGGCCAGCACGGAGTCGGAGTACTTCCAGTTGAGGACCTCGCCCTGCTCGGTGATCTTGAGCTCCCCGGTGAAGGCGCCGGAGGGCTGGGAGGTGATGGCCCGGTGCGTGGGCCCCCCGCCCCGGCCCACGGTGCCCCCCCGGCCGTGGAAGAGCCGCAGGGTGACTCCGCACTCCCGGGCCACCCGGTGCAGGGCGCGGTGCGCCTTGAAGATCTCCCAGGTGCTGGTGAGCATCCCTCCGTCCTTGTTGGAGTCGGAGTAGCCCAGCATCACCTCCTGCCGCCGGCCCCAGGAATCGAGGAGGCAGGCGTAGTCGCCGCGGGTCCAGAGGTCGCGGCACACCTGCGGGGCGTTGCGCAGGTCCTCGATGGACTCGAAGAGCGGGACCGGCATCAGCCCCGGGTCGTCCTCGGTGGCGGCGACCTGCACCCCGCACATCTCCGCCAGGCGCGCCACGGCCAGGACGTCCTCCACCGAACGCGCCCCGCTGATGACGTAGCTCTGGATGGCCTCCGCCGGGTAGGTGCGCTTCAGCTCGGCGACGGTCCGCAGGGTGTCCAGGAGGAGGGTGGTGTCCGCGGAGGGCGGCTCCGGGAGCGGTCCCGACCCCCCCGTGCCGAACAGCTCCTCCAGGGCGCGCTCGTGGACCCGCGCGTGCTGCCGCACGTCCAGCACGTGCAGGTGGAACCCGAAGGTCTCCACCTGCCGCAGCAGCGGGCCCAGGAGGAGGCGGGCCAGCCGCTCGCCGCGGTTGGCGACCAGGCTTTCGCGCACCAGGTGCAGGTCCGCCGCGAAGGCGCGCGCGTCCGGGTAGGCGTGGGGGTGCGCCGGGTCGTTGCGGGCGGCACGGAGTCTCCACCCCACGTACCCCAGGAAGCGCCGGTACACCTCGGTGGCGGAGCGGGCCTCGGGGCTGGGGTCCAGGGAGGGTATGCTCTCCGCATACTGCTCCAGCGCGCTCCGCAGCTCCGGGGACACGGGGACCTGCAGGGTGGAGGGGCTCAGCCGCTCTACCAGCCCTTCCAGGGCGCGCACGTAGAAGTCAAGAACCGTCTCCCGGGCGAACTGGAGCGCGTCGCGGGTGACGTCCGGGGTGACGAACGGGTTGCCGTCCCGGTCGCCGCCGATCCACGAGCCGAAGCGCACCACCTGCGGGAGCCCGCGCGGGGAGACCGGCTCGCCGTATGCCTTCTCGAAGGCGTCGGCGATCTCGAAGTACAGCGCCGGTAGGGTGGGGATGAGGACGCCAGGGTAGTAGTCGAGCCCCATGCGGACCTCGTCCCGCACCGAGGGGCGCTTCCTCCGCACCTCGTCCGTCTGCCAGAGGGCGGTGATCTCCATCCCGATGGCCCCCTCCTGCAGCGCGGCCTCGGCGTCGGTGAGGGGGAGCTGGTCCAGGCGCTCCAGCGCGGCCGCGATCCGGCTGCGCTTGAACAGCACGGTGCGACGCGACACCTCGGTGGGGTGGGCGGTGAAGACCGGGACCACCGCGACCCTGCGCAGGTGCTCCAGCACGGTCTCGCGGTCCAGTCCGGCGTCGCGGAGGCGGAGGAGGGTGCCGTGGAAGGTGCCGGGCTGCGGAGCGTGGTCGGCGCGCAGCAGGGAAGCGCGCCGGCGGCGCTTGCGGTGGGCGGTCTCGGCCAGGTTGGTCAGCTCGAAGTAGGTGGCGAACGCCTGGGTGAGCCGGTACGCCTCCCCGATCCCCATCCCGTCCACGATCCGCTCCGCGCGCCGCATCGGCTCGTCGTCGCCCTCGTCGGCCGGCGGGGCGACGGGCTCCGACTCTCCTTCGCGGTGCCGGATGGCGAGCAGGCGGAGCTCCTCGACGGCCGCGAAGAGGGCGTCGCCCTCCTGCTCGCGGATCACCTCGCCCAGGAGCCTGCCCAGGGAGCGTACGTCGCGGCGCAGCGGCGCTTCCTTGCGGGCGTCCCCGGCCGTCAGCTCGGCGAGCCGCTCCGCCTGCTCCGCTACCTTCCAGAGAGGTTCTGTCTCAGCCATCGTGGGTCCTGTCCTGGAAGCGCGGGAGGCGTCGGTGCCGGGAGACCGCGGGGGCGGTAGATTGGCGCCATCTTTGTTCTTAGCACGAACAAAATCAGGGATCCGGCTGTCGCGCGCAAGGGGCCGGTGGACACTGCCTCCACCGGCACAGGGGCGGACCGATGCAGAGCAGAACCTTCGTGAGGGGCGCGGAGACGGTGTGAGAGGCGATGGCGGACGGGGTGCGCCGGCAGGTCCTGGGCTACGGGCCGGATCTGATGCTGGTGCGCGTGGAGTTCCGCGGGGGAGCAGTGGCGGCGCTGCATCACCACCCGCACCGGTAGGTGACGTATGTGGCTTCCGGGTCGTTCGAGGTCAGCATCGGCGGGGAGACGCAGGTGCTGGGGCCGGACGGCTCCTTCTTTGTTCCCGCCGGGGTGGAGCACGGCGTGGTCACGCTGGAGAAAGGCATCCTGATCCGACGTGTTCACCCCCACGCGCGAGGACTTCGTCGCACGCGACCGAGGCCGTTCCCGGGGACCTCCTCGCGGCCCCGCTGCCGGTCTCCCGTCGCTCGGAACCGGACCGGGGCGGTGCATGCTTCCGCTCCTGTTTCGCCTGGAAGCTGAACGAAATCATTGCGGGTGCAAGAGCAGCGGCATAAATTGCGGACGGTTTTGTTCTTCTGCGGAACAAAATTCAGGTCCTTCTGAAGACCCGACCGGCTCCGCGGGACGATTATCCGGTCCCGTCCCCGGACCGAGCAGCATCGTTGGTCGCCTCGGACCGTCCTGATCCCGGAGATTTTAAGTTCTTGATCGATACAAATTAGCGCCCACAGGGCCCCGCGCTCCACACCGGCTTCCCCTCGCACGGCACGAGTGCCGGCATCCACCCACCCTTGAACGGAGGGTCCCGATGAAGCGGAAGACGTTGTCGGTTCTCACCACCCTGCTCCTCCTCCCCGGGCTGCTTGCGGCGCAGGAGGGAACCGGGAGGATCACCGGCACGGTGACGGCGGGCCAGGCACCGCTGTCCGGCGCAGCGGTGGTGGTCACGGGGACGGAGCGCAGGGCCGTCAGCGGTCCCGATGGACGATACACCATCATCGGAGTGGCGCCCGGCACCCACCAGCTCCGCGCCTCGATGATCGGTCACGGCAACAGCGTGCAGGCGGTGACCGTGGCCGCGGGGGAGACCGCCACCGTGAACTTCCAGCTCACCGCCGAGGCGGTGCAGCTCGAAGGGATCGTGGCGGTGGGGTACGGGAGCCAGCGCAGGCGCGACGTCACCGGGGCGGTGGCCTCGGTGAGCCCCGAAGCGCTGGAGAAGACGCCCGTAGCCTCGCTCGACCAGATGCTGCAGGGCACCGCGGCGGGAGTGCAGGTGACGCAGGCCTCCAGCGCGCCGGGCGGCGGGATCTCGGTGCGGGTCCGGGGCTCCAGCTCCATCACCGGGAACAGCGAGCCGCTCTACGTGATCGACGGGTTCCCGATCGAGAACGACCCCGAGGCGGCCTCCCCGGGCGACGGCGGGCGCGCGACCGCGTCCGTCCCCTCCAATCCGCTCGCCGCGCTGAACCCCGCCGACATCGAGTCCATCCAGGTTCTCAAGGATGCGTCCGCCACCGCCATCTACGGCGCCCGCGGCGCCAACGGCGTGGTCATCATCACCACGAAGAAGGGGCGCGCCGGACGGCCGCAGGTGGCGTTCGACTTCTACACGGGGGCGCAGGACGTCGCCAACCGCTACGACCTGCTCGGCGCCGGGGAGCTCGCCATCGCCATCAATGAGGCGGCGGTGGACGCCGGCGGCACGCCGATCTTCCCGCAACGCTTCATTGACTCGGTGGGGGCGGGGACGGACTGGCAGGACGCCATCTTCCGCGCGGCGCCGGTGCGCAGCTTCCAGGGGACGGTCTCCGGCGGGAGCGCGGGCGACAGCTACACCCGCTACGCGGTCTCGGGCGGCTACTTCGACCAGGAGGGGGTGGTGCTGGGCTCCGCCTTCGAGCGGCTCTCCATCCGCGCCAACCTGGAGCAGGGGATCGGCACCCGCTTCAGGTTCGGCTCCACCCTCTCGGGGAGCCGCGTCAACACCAGCTTCATCCCCACCGACGGGGAGAGCAACCGCCGCGCGGGCGCGGTGGGCGCGGCCATCCAGTCCTACCCATTCCTCCCGGTGCGGCTCCCCGACGGGCGCTACCCGTACCAGGGGCGCGACCTGGCGGCCATCGGCCTCCCCAACCCGGGCGCGGCGGAGCTGGTGAACCCCGTCTCGCTGGCCGAGGAGGTGACGGACCGGCTGGGCGACACACGCCTCCTGGGGAACGCCTACGGCGAGTACGAGCCGCTCTCGGGGCTGCGGGCGCGCGTCTCGGTGGGCGCCGACTACTCCAGCCGCTTCCGCGACACCTACTATCCGCGCACCACCCGCCGGGGTGAGGAGGCCGGGGGCGAGGCCCTCCGAGGGCGGGCGGAGATCCTCTCCTACCTCAACGAGAACACCCTCACCTACGAGGGCGGCTTCGGGGACGCGCACCAGTTCAACCTCCTGGCCGGGTACACCCGGCAGAGCAGCGAGACGGTGCGCAACGGCGTCTCCGGGAGCGACTTCGTCACCGACGTCACCGGGTTCGACGAC
>DATAAL010000816.1:0-6762 GCA_036260145.1 Longimicrobiaceae bacterium
TTCCGCATCCGCGACAGGAGGAACTCGATCGCCTCCGCCGGGGGCATGTCCGAGAGGAAGTTGCGGAGCAGGTAGATCCGGGCCAGCTCCGTCTCGCTGAGGAGGAGGTCCTCCTTGCGGGTCCCGGAGCGGTTGATGTCGATGGCGGGGAAGATCCGCTTGTCCGCGATGTGGCGGTCGAGGACGAGCTCCATGTTGCCGGTGCCCTTGAACTCCTCGAAGATCACCTCGTCCATCCGCGACCCCGTCTCCACCAGCGCCGTAGCCACGATGGTCAGCGAGCCACCCTCCTCGATGTTCCGCGCCGCGCCGAAGAAGCGCTTCGGCTTGTGCAGCGCGTGCGCGTCCACGCCGCCGGAGAGGATCTTCCCGGAGTGGGGGACCGTCACGTTGTAGGCGCGGGCCAGGCGGGTGATGGAGTCCAGCAGGATCACCACGTCCTTGCCGTGCTCCACCAGGCGCTTCGCCTTCTCCAGCACCATCTCCGCCACCTGGGTGTGACGGTCCGCCGGCTCGTCGAAGGTCGAGGAGATCACCTCGGCCTTGACGTTCTCCTGCATGTCGGTCACCTCCTCCGGCCGCTCGTCGATGAGCAGCACGATGAGGTGCACCTCCGGATGGTTCTCGCTGATCGCGTTGGCCATCTTCTGCATCAGGATCGTCTTCCCCGCTTTGGGCGGGGCCACGATCAGGCCGCGCTGCCCCTTGCCGAGCGGGGCGATCAGGTCCATGACGCGCATGGACAGGTCGCCGATCTTGCTCTCCAGGCGGACCCGCTCGTCCGGGTAACGGGGGCGCAGGTTGTCGAAGGCGATACGGTGCTTCGCCTTCTCCGGCTCGTCTCCGTTGACCCGCTCCACCTTGAGGAGGGCGAGGTAGCGCTCCCCCTCCTTGGGCGGGCGCACCTGGCCCAGCACCGTGTCGCCGGTGCGAAGGTCGAAGCGCTTGATCTGGCTCGGGGAGACGTAGATGTCGTCCGGGCCGTAGAGATAGTTCCAGTCCTGCGAGCGGAGGAAGCCGTACCCCTCCGGGAGGACCTCCAGAACGCCCTCCCCGCGGAGGACGACCTCGGAATCCAGGAGGTTCTGCTCGATCCGGTAGATCAGGTCCTGCTTGCGCAGCCCCGAGTAGTTCGAGATGTTCAGACCCTCCGCCATCTCGTGTAGTTCAGCGATGGTCTTCGACTTCAGTGCCGTGATGTCCACGAATTGCTCCGAATGGCTATATGGAACGGCGGAACGGGAAAACCGTTTGCCGCCGGGTCCGTTGTTGCTGTTGAGAGACCGGGGAAAGAAAGACTCGCCTGCGGGCAGGAGGCGCGTAGCGCCACGGATCCGTGCGGATTGGGTGGTCGGGAACGATAGCCCCAATCCTAACAAGCACGCTTGGTGAGGTCAAGGGTTCCGTGGTCGATTGGGTGAACGTGTTCGTGAGCTACCGGGTCGTGGTCCTGCGCCGGGAAGAGATCGTGCAGGGAGTGCTGCATCCGGAGCTGAGCGCGGACGCTCCCCCGGTCCGTTCCTTCCTGGAAGAATGGAGCGACGCCCGCTTCGTCCGCGAGACGCCGCTGGGCACCGAGGTCACGCTGCTTCGCCGGACCGTGCCCCGCGTCCGGGAGCGGTGGTGGCTCCACGTGCTCCTCTTCCTGCTCACGCTCCTTTCCACTACCGTGTCCGGAGCACTCTTCGGCGGCTGGGAGCCGCTCCGGTGGGTCCCGGCCAGCGTGGGCTCGTGGGAGCTGGCTCTCCCGGCCGGGATCTTCCCTGCACAACTCGTTCCCGGCCTCCATTTCTCCCTCCCGCTCCTCGCCATCCTCCTGGCCCACGAGCTGGGACACTACCTGGCGGCCCGTAGCCGGGGGATGGACGTGTCCCCCCCGTACTTCATCCCCGCCCCCCTGCTCAGCCTGATCGGAACCCTCGGCGCCTTCATCCGCCTTCGGTCCCCCATGCTCAACCGCGCCGTCCTCCTGGACGTGGGGGCCGCTGGGCCCATCGCCGGCTTCCTCCTCGCGGTTCCACTCGCGGCGGCCGGGCTCCGGCACAGCACCGGAGGCACCCCCCCATACGAC
Source organism: Longimicrobiaceae bacterium (assembly GCA_036260145.1). Classification (GTDB taxonomy): domain Bacteria; phylum Gemmatimonadota; class Gemmatimonadetes; order Longimicrobiales; family Longimicrobiaceae; genus JAFAYN01. The sequence goes on from DATAAL010000816.1 coordinate 2,072, forward strand.
ACCCCAACCCGGTTCTTGGTTCCCGTAGGTGGAGGCGGAGAAGGGATTTGGATCGGTAGCTCCCTCCTGTTCGACGCACTCTCGGCGTGGCTCGCCCCCCCGGGCGAGGTCGTGGTCCTGCACCCGTGGGCCGTGGCGGGGTGGGTGGGGTTCTTCGTCACCGCGTTGAACCTGTTCCCCCTCTCCCAGCTCGACGGTGGGCACATCCTTTTCGCGCTGGCGGGGAGGCGGCAGCGGTACGCCGGGCTGGCGTTCCTGGCGGTGCTCCTGTTCCTGGGGCAGGGGTGGGTCGGGTGGTGGATCTGGGCCGGGCTGATCCTGGTGATCGGGCGCGGCTCGGTGGCCCACCCCCCGGTCTTCGATCCGGATTACCCGGTCGGGAGGGGGAGGCAGGCGGTCGGGTGGGCGTGCATGGCGATCCTGGTCCTGACCTTCGTTCGGGTCCCTTTCTCGTTGTGACACAGGGCCGTTCCGGCCGCGCCGAATTCTTGACAAGGGGAGGGGGAGGGGAGAGATTCCCGTCCATACCGCTGTACCAGGTGACGCCGCACGAGGAGCTCGGGATGGCACGTCACAATCGGGAAGGCCGCGGGGAGGACCAGCGCGGTCACGAGTACCGGATCGGGTATCAGCCAGACTGGTTCCGCCAGGTGAAGGTGACCCGCGACCTGGACACCGGGCGGCAGTCCACCAAGACCCTTTTCCGGAACCCCGAGGCGCCGCTCCAGGACCCCGGCCCGCGCGTGCGCACCCGCATCACCGCCCCGGATCTCGGGATCGATGTGGAGGTGGCCCTCCTCGACGCGGGCCAGGTGGTGCGGCGGATCACCATCGAGACGGCGGTTCCGGAGGGTGCGGAGCAGGGGGAGACCGTGATCCTGACCATCACGCGCGCCACCGGGGACACCTCGCTGGACGAGGACTAGGGGTTCCCGCCCGGCAGTCCCCTTCCCTCCCGTCCTCCCATGCACCTCCTCCTCGCCCAACAGCCGGAACCGGTCCCCGACCTGCAGCTCCTCTTCATCGTCAACGTGGTGGTGGTGGTGAGCGTCGTGCTCTTCGCGAGCGGCGTCATCATCGCGCTGCTGCGGCGGAGCTACCAGCGGCGCGTGGAGGAGGAGAAGCTGGCGGCGATGGGGACCGCCACGGCGCGGATCCTCCACCAGATCAAGAACCCCCTGCAGACCATCGTCCTGCACGCCGACCTCCTCCAGGACCACGCCATCGTGGCCGACGCGGGGTCGCGGCGGGAGGTGTGCGAGGCCATCGTCGGCGAATCGCAGCGGCTGGTGGCGATGCTCAACGAGCTGTCGGTGTACGCCTCCGGGTCGCGGCGCGCCCTGGCGCACGATCCGCTCCCCGTGCACCAGCTGGTGCGGCAGGTGGCGCGGCAGAAGGAGCGGGAGGTCGAGGACCGCGGGATCCTGCTGGACACGTCCGCCGTCTCCGAGGCCACCATCCTGGGCGACTCGTACTACCTGCGCCAGGCGCTGGAGAACCTGATCCGCAACGCGTGCGAGGCGATGGAGGGCCGGCCCGGCGCCCGCCTCCGCCTGGAGGTGGAGCGGGCGGGGTCGGTGGTCGTGTTGCGCGTGGCGGACAACGGCCCCGGGATCCCCCCGGAGCGGCTGGAGACGATCTTCCAGCCCTTCGTGTCCACCAAGGGGAAGGGGATGGGGCTGGGGCTCTCCATCTGCAAGGAGATCGTGGAGGGGCACGGGGGGCGGATCGAGGTGGAGTCCGAAGCCGGCGCGGGGACGGTCTTCGCCCTCCTCTTCCCGCTGTACGAGGAGCCGGCGGTGCCGGCACACGCCGGGCACTGAGGGAGGAGGAGAGCCGTGATCGAGCTGCGTGGCGTGTTCGCACCGGCGACGACTCCCTTCGACCCGGTCACGGGGGAGGTGGACCTGGTGGCGTTCCGCTTCAACGCCCGAGCCTGGATGCGGACGGAGCTGGCGGGGCTGGTCCTCTTCGGCTCCACCGGCGAGGGGCTCCTCCTGGACGAGGACGAGCGGGTACGGGTCCTGGACGCCGTCCGTCCGCTGGTCGACGGGGAGCGTCTCCTCCTGGCGGGAACGGGAGCCGAGTCCACCCGCGCGGCGATCCGGCTGACGCGCGCCGCGGCCGCCGCGGGCGCCGACGCCGTGCTGGTGCACCCGCCGGCGTACTACCGGCCGCAGATGACGCCGGAGGCGCTCCGCGACCACTTCCTGGCGGTGGCCGACGCCTCCCCGGTCCCGGTGGTGCTGTACCAGGTCCCCCCGCGCTTCAGCACGGTGGAGCTTCCTGCGGGGCTGGTGGCCGAGCTCTCCCGCCACGGCAACATCGCGGGGATCAAGGACTCCACCGGCGACCTGAAGACGCTGGCGGCGCTGACCGGCGCGTGCGAGCGGAGCTGCTCCGTGCTGGTGGGGAGCGGCGATGCGCTCTACGGCGCCCTGGAGGTGGGGGCGCGGGGCGGGATCCTGGCGGTGTCGCTCCTCGACCCGGAGGGGTGCGCGGAGGCCTACCGGGCCTACCTGGAGGAGGACCCGGCGCGCGCCGGGCGGATCCAGGAGCGGATCTCTCCGCTGCACCGCAGGGTGGTGGGCGCGCTGGGGGTGGCGGGGGTCAAGGCCGCGCTGGACGAGCTGGGAATGCACGGCGGCGCCCCGCGCTCCCCGCTCAAGCCGCTCCGCGCCAGGGAGCGGGAGGAGGTCCGCGAGGCGCTGGAGCGAGCCGGCCTGCGGCGGCGGGAATAGCCCCGTCGCGGGACGGTCTCCGCCCGCGCGGCGCTGCTCTCCCCGGGGCGGCGCCGCATTGCTCCCCCACCCCCGCGCCGCTACCTTGTCGCCCGTCCGAAGAGCCGATCCACCCTGCCAGTCCATCTTCCATCCATGCCCGAATACACCAACCTCCGGTTCGACGTCCAGGACGGGATCGCCACGGTGTCCGTCAACCGGCCGGACAAGCTGAACGCCCTGAACGAGCAGACCATCCGCGAGCTGGCCCAGGCGGTGCGGGAGACCGCGGAGCGTGAGGACGTGCGGGGCGCCATCGTCACCGGGGTGGGAGAGAAGGCGTTCGTCGCGGGGGCCGACATCGCCGAGCTCTCGCGGATGGGGCCGATCGACGGGATCGAGGTGAGCCGGATGGGGCAGCGGGTGTTCCGTGCCATCGAGCTCTCGCGCAAGCCGATCATCGCCGCGGTGAACGGGTTTGCGCTGGGCGGCGGATGCGAGCTGGCGCTGGCCTGCCACCTGCGCATCGCCTCGGAGAACGCGAAGTTCGGGCTCCCGGAGGTGAAGCTGGGGATCATCCCCGGGTACGGGGGGACGATCCGCCTCCCGCGCATCGTGGGGAAGGGGCGGGCGCTGGAGCTGATGCTCACCGGGGAGATGATCGACGCGCAGGAGGCGCACCGGATCGGGCTTGCCAACCGGGTGGTCCCGCAGGCGGAGCTGGCCGACGCGGCGCGCGGGTTGATGGAGACCATCCTCCGTAACGGTCCGGTCGCGCTGAGGTTCGCCATCGAGTGCGCCACGCGCGGGATGGAGATGTCCGTGGACGACGGGCTGGCGCTGGAGGCCAACCTGTTCGGCCTCCTCGCCAGCACGTCCGACATGCGCGAGGGGATGAGCGCCTTCCTGGAGAAGCGGAAGGCCACCTTCCAGGGGAAGTAGGGCTCGATGCGCCCGTCCGCGACGCTCCGCCGCCTCCTCCTCGCCTCCCCCGTCGGTCCGCTCCTGGCGGAGTACGACGACGCGGGGGTGCGGGCGCTGCGCTTCTGGCCGCAGGGCGAGCACCCCCCCGCAGGGACGCGCGACGAGCCCGCCCGTGACGACCCGCTCGGCCGGCAGCTCGCGCGGGAGCTGCGGGAGTACTTCGTGGGGACGCGCCGGGAGTTCACCCTCCCCCTCGCCCTGGAGGGGACCGGGTTCCGGCGGGCGGCGTGGGAGGCCCTCCGCCGCATTCCCTTCGGCGAGACCCGCACCTACGGGGAGATCGCGCGGGAGCTGGGGAAGCCCGGCGCCTCCCGCGCCATCGGCCAGGCCAACGCCCACAACCCGGTCCCCATCGTCGTCCCCTGCCACCGCGTGCTCGCCTCGGGCGGCGGTCTGGGCGGCTACCTCGGTTCCCGGGAGGACGGCGACGGCACCGGCATCAAGCGCTGGCTCCTCCGCCACGAGGGCGTGCCGGTGCGCTGAGGTTCCCCCCGGCGCCCACCCGCACCCCGCAGTTCGCCCCGTCGCCCGCCCGCCGTGCACCTCGCCCGCCTTTCGCTCCGCAACTTCCGTAACCTGGAGGAGCAGACGCTGGAGTTCCCCCCCGCCGGGGTCGCCCTGATCGGGGACAACGGCCAGGGGAAGACCAACCTCCTGGAGGCCATCTACTACCTGGAGATCTTCCGCTCCTTCCGCGGCGCCCCGGACGAGCAACTGGTGCGCTTCGGGGAGGAGTTCTTCCGCGTGGAGGGGCGGATGCTCGGGGCGGACGGCTCGAAGCGGGAGATCGCCGCGGCCTTCGAGCGGCGCGGCCGGCGCAAGAAGGTGACGGTGAACCACGCGGAGCCGGAGCGTCTGGGGGACGCCATCGGCGGGGTGGGGGCGGTGATCTTCTCCCCCTCCGACGTGGAGGTCGTGGCGGGGAGCCCCGCGGGGAGGCGGCGCTTTCTGGACATCGTCCTCTCGCTGGCGGTGCCCGGGTACCTG
>DATAAL010000817.1:0-8045 GCA_036260145.1 Longimicrobiaceae bacterium
CGGGGGGATGTGGCAGACGACGCTGGCGATCCGGTAGTAGAGGTCGGCCCGGAAGCGGCCGTGCGCGACCTCCTCCAGCAGATCGCGGTTGGTGGCGCACACCAGCCGGAACTCCGTCCGCTGCCAGGAGTTGCCGCCCACCTTCTTGTAGGTGCGCTCCTGCACCACCCGGAGGAGCTGAGCCTGGAGGGGGAGAGGGAGCTCCCCCACCTCGTCCAGGAAGAGCGTCCCCCCGTCGGCCAGGGCGAACGCCCCCTCGCGCGGCCCCACCGCCCCGGTGTAGGCGCCCCGCTCGTGCCCGAAGAACTCGCTCCCCGACAGCTCCGGGACCACGGTGGTGCAGTCCAGCGTCACCAGGTCGTGCTTGCGGGGGCGGGTGTCCAGGGTGTGGATCAGCCGCGCCACCAGCTCCTTGCCGGTGCCGCTCTCCCCGGTGATCAGAACCGGTGCATCGGTGAAGGTGGCCACCTCCACGATCTGGCGCAGGAGGGAGGTCCAGACCGGGCTCCGCCCCACCAGGTTGTTGCGCACCACGGGTGCGTCCACCAGGCGGTCCACCTCGCTCCAGCGCTCGAAGCGCGCCGCCACCTCCGCCGCCGGGTCGGGGGCGTGGTCCCAGGTGAGGACGTCCGAGGCGCCGGAGCGCAGCAGGACCCACTCCCCCCCTCCGGCGAGCGCCGCGCGCGTGACCGCCACCGCCAGCACCCGCTCCAGCCCGTTGCAGCTCGCCTCGCGGAGGAAGGAGCAGAGGGCGTCGTCGATGGTGTCGAAGAAGAGGATCCCGGGACCGCGCGGCTCCTCCCTGTCCAGGGGGACGGTGGAGACTCCGGCGCGCGCGAGGGCTTCGGCGTGGGCCGGCGGGGGCGCGCCGTTTCGGGGCCCGAAGACGTGTCGCCAGATCGGGGTCCTGGCCACGCGGGAGATGGGGGTCGGAGAGCCGCCCCGCCACGCCGTTCCCCTTCAGGGTGGCGCATCCGGCTCTCCGGGAGGCGCAGGGGAGCGCGGCGTCCGGTGTGGGGCGGCGGACTCGGGCTCCCCACCGGAGTCGCGGACCGATCCGCGCTCGCCGGGCGGGAAGGCCCCCGCGTGCAACCCCCGTACCCCGCGGGTACGTCCGATCGGGTGAGGAACGGCAAGAACTTAGGGGATCCGGTAGGGCGTACGTGGAACAGGGTTGACGGGAAGCATGCCCCACCTGGGGCAGACGTGCCCCACCGGGTGCTCTGTACCCGTCCTCCCGCCTCCCCGCCTCAGAGGGGGAGTGTCTCGGCCGGCTCCGGCGTCCCCCCGGTCAGCCGTACCTCGCCCCCGAAGACCCGGGTGAAGAGCCCGGCCTTCCGGCGCAGCGCCCAGCGCTCCAGGAGGAGATCCCCGGAGGATTCCACCTCCAGGAGGAGCTCCCCCCCGCGGACGCGGGCGCGCAGCGACTCCACCGCCTGCAGGTGCTCCCGGTCCAGCGCGTCGGCGATGCGCAGCAGCGCGGCCATCCGGGTCACCCGCTCCCGCTCCTCGGGGGAGAGGCGCGCGAAGGAGTCGTGGTCCGTGGTCGGCTCCCCCTTGCGGTGGTAGCGGGCCACGTTGGCCACCATCCAGATCTCCCCCGGGGCGAAGCCGGGGAGCTCGGACTGGGAGATCAGGTACAGCGAGTGCCTGTGGTGCCGCTTGCGCGAGAGGTACGCTCCCACGTCGTGCAGCACCGCGGCGGCCAGGAGGATGCGGCGGTCCGCGGGGCCCAGCCCGTGCGTCTCCGCGAGCTGGTCGAAGAGCGCCCCCGCCAGCCGGGCCACGTGCAGCGCGTGCGCCTCGTCGAACAGGTAGCGCCGCCCCAGCGCCACCGCCCCCTCCACCGCGTGCCGCTCCCTGCGGTCCTCCCACTCCTGGTGGGTGGTCAGCTCCTCCACCAGGTCCAGGAGGAGGCCGTCCCTGACCCCCGTCCCGGGAACGCGGATCTCCTCCACCCCCGCCAGCGCGGCCACCCGCTCGTAGACCATCGCGGCGGGGAGGATCACGTCGGCCCGGTCCTCCCGCAGCCCGAGCTCCTCCACCCGCTGCCGGTAGGAGAGACGGGAGAGCATCCCGATCGCCTCTCGCAGCGCCGTCACGGGGAGGACGCCCACCCTCCCGCCCCTGGGAGGGATCCCCGCCAGCTTCGCCAGCGCCTCGGCGTTCCCCCCGGTGGCGATCATCCCCGCGGGGCTCCAGTGCTGCGCCGCCACAGGGATCTGCAGGGTGGCGGCGTACTCGCGCAGGAGCCGCTGGAAGCGCCCCGGCTCCTCCCCGGAGGCGGAGAGCTCCTCCAGGAGGCGCACCGAGCCCATGGTGTGCGATTCGCTCCACAGGATCCCCGCGCCGTCCACCAGCGACACCTCCACGCTCCCGCCCCCCAGGTCCACCAGGATCCACTTGTCGCGTCCCAGGCCGACGCGGCTGCGGATGGCCTGGTACACCAGCCGGGCCTCCTCGTAGCCGGTGATGACCTCCAGCTCCACCCCGGCCTCCTCGCGCACGCGCCGGACGAACTCCGCCCCGTTCCGGCTCTCCCGCACGGCGCTCGTGGCGGTGGCGCGGTAGTGCTCGATCCCCAGCCGCTCCATCCGCTCCCGGAAGCCGGCCAGCCCCCGCACCGCCGCGTCCATGGCCTCCGGGGCTAGCTTCCCGGTCAGGAAGACGTCGCGCCCCAGGCGCACGGCCACGCGCTCCTCGTCCAGCACCGCCCGGCGGGTGGCGTCGGTGAACTCCGCGGCCACGAAGCGGATGGCGTTGGAGCCCACGTCCATGGAGGCCACACGGAGAGGGAAGGTGGCCGGGGGCGGCTTCTCGCATGCGGTGCTGCGGAGCTGGCTCATGGATCCAGGTCTGACGGTAACGGACGAGCGTTCGTGCCGGGTCTGCCCGGCGGCTGAGCGCACCGGCGACCGCAAGACCCGATCCTCATGGGCGGGGAGGAGGCGCACCCCCCGGCGCTCCAGGTCGTATCGGGCGTAGACTCGACCTGAAAACCGGGGACACGCCCGAGCCAAGCAGTTCAAACAGGGTTGTTCCCGCCCTACTCCCCGTACACCAGCGGCCGGCCGCTCCGGCTGAACAGCGCCGCCTCCAGGATCACCGCCACGGTGTTGACGTTCTCGCTCCCCGTAGGTGCGCCCGACCCCTCGTACACCCCCGAGCTCCACCCCCGCTCCGGGTCGCGGGCGGCGGCCACCGCTTCCACCGCCCGCCGGGTGTAGTCGCCCGGGAGGAGCGCGTGCCAGGCGAAGGCGGCCTTGGTGCTTACCCAGCGCGGCCAGTCCAGCACGACGTCGGCGTCCGGCGGGACGACGGAGAAGGCGTGCCCGTGGTAGTTGATGGCGTAGTAGTAGAAGTAGTGCGGCGGGACGGGGACGTGGTCCTCGCTCGCCATCGTCACCTGCCCCGTCCCGCGGAAGCGCTCCTCCTGCACCCGCAGCACCCGCGTGGCCAGCTCCCGCATCTCCCGGCTCCACCCCAGCTCCAGCCCCGTCAGCACGAACGGCTCGCTGGTCAGGGGGTCGTGCCCGCGGCGGTCGGCCGCCAGCGGGACCCCCAGCACGGTGACGGGGAGGGTGTTCTCGTGCAGCCGCAGCGCCCGCTCCGCCCGCCGCCCCCACAGGGCGAACCCCAGGGCGGCGTACTGCTCGTACCCGAGCCTCCCCTCCTGATAGCGCCGCACCCCGCCGTCCGCGCCCACCTCCGCCCCCCACAGGTACCCCTCCCCCACGAGCTGCGCGAAGTCGATCCGCTCCACGACGCGCCGGACGTCCGTGGCGTGGCGGGGGTGGTTCACGGCGATGACGCGGAGCCACACCAGGAGGCGCCCCAGGTCGGTGGCCGACCATCCCAGCCCTCGCTCCGCCCCCGTGGCGTCCCGGTCGTTGCGGCCGGCCGGGGCGCCGGTGCGGGTGGAGTAGTTCTTGTTGGGCGCCACCCCGTCGAACCACCGCACCGTCTGCAGCGTCCCGAGCGCGCGGCGCATCCGGGCGTCGTACTCCACCTCGGGGAGGAGGCCGAGCCCGTGGGCGCAGTACAGCGCCGCCAGCCCGCTGGCGATGTCCCAGACGGTGGCGTAGGGGTACCCGTGAACCGAGTTGATCAGCCCGGTCGCCGGGTGGTACTGGCGGTCCGCGTACGTCCACGCTCCCCGCGCCGCCTCCAGGAAGCGGGCGCGGTCCGGGTGGGGCACGGCAGGCGGGGGTGAGGGGAGCTCCGGCAGGAGCGGCCCCGGCGCGTCGTCGCCGCACGCCGCGGCGAGGGAGAGCAGGAGGGCGGCCCCGCCGGAGCGGAGGGCCGGGAGCGTTCTCATGGCGCCGGGTTGCGTGCGGGGTCTGGCCCGTGCGACGCCAGGCTCCCCCTGCCGGTCACTCCGGCCAGGGGATCTGCGGCGAGCGATGGTAGTTCACCCCCAGGAGGTGCCAGCGGGGGGCCTGCGCGGCCAGGCGGAGACGGAAGCCCTCCCACCCCTTCCGCTCCCCGGGGGTCCACCCCACCTCCGCGACCGCGGGGAGGCGGGGGAAGGCCAGGTACTGCGCCGCCGTCAGGTTCTCCAGCGTCTCGCTCCAGAGCGGGGCCTCCACCCCGGCGACGTCGCGCTCGGACACCCCCTCCAGGAAGGTGGCCGGGTCCCAGTCGTAGGCGTCCCGGACCTCCACGTGCCCCGCCCAGTTCAGCCCCAGCTCGGTGCGCGGAGTGTACTTCATGTCCAGGTACACCCGCGAGGCCGGGGAGAGGATCAACCTCGCCCCGTGCCGCAGCGCGGCGGCGGCCGAGTCGCTCCGCCACTGCTGGACCAGGGTGGTGGGGAGGAGGCGGGCCTTGGCGATCTCCTCCCACCCCACCATCCGCTTCCCGTACCGGGCGACGATCCCCTGCACGCGCTCCACGAACCCTGCGTACGCCGCGGGGCAGAGCGCCTCCACCTCGTCCCCGCCCACGTGGAGGTACGGCCCGGGGGTGAGCGCGGCCAGCTCCCGGACCACGTCCTCCACGAAGCGGTAGGTGTCCTCCCGGTCCGGGCAGAGGGCGCTGAAGCCCACCTCGATCCCGGTGTAGAGCGCCGGGGGGCGCCGGCTGCAGCTCAGCTCGGGGTACGCCACCAGCGCCGCGTTGGTGTGCCCCGGGAGGTCGATCTCGGGGACCACGGTGATGTACCGCTCCCCGGCGTAACGCACGATCCCCGCGTACTCCTCCTGGGTGTAGAAGCCGCCGGGCCCCCCGCCCACCTGGGTGCTCCCGCCCACCGTGGCCAGCCGGGGGCGGGAGCGGATCTCGATCCGCCACCCCTGGTCGTCGGAGAGGTGCAGGTGCAGGACGTTGAGCTTGTAGAGCGCCAGGGCATCGATGTACTGCTTCACCTCGTCCACGGTGAAGAAGTGCCGGGCCACGTCCAGCATCGCCCCCCGCCAGGCGAATCGCGGCCGGTCCGTGATCACCCCGGCGGGGACCGTCCACGCCCCCGCGCGGAGGACGCTCTGCTCCGCCTCGATCCCCGGGGGGAGGAGGTGGCGAAGCGTCTGCACCCCCCGGAAGAGCCCGGCGGGGCGGGCGGCCCGGAGCGTCACGGAGTCGCGGGTCACCTCCAGCCGGTACCCCTCCTCGCCCAGCCCGGCCGTGTCCGCCGTGATCCGCAGCGAGATCCCGCCCGCGGGGCCGCCGCCGGCCCCGGACACCGGGAGGGGAAAGCCGGTGGAGGGGCGCAGGATCGCCGCCAGGTACTCGCCGATCCCGGCCACCTCGCCCGACCCCGGCTCCACCCCGATCCGGGTGGCCGCGGTGAGGGTGAACGGGTCCCCCGGCGCCGGCTCCACCGAGGCCGGCTGGGGGATGATGGTGTGCATCAGGGGCACGGGGTGCGGCTCCTGCGGTCCGGGGGCGCGGATGGGCGGGGCACACGCCCCGAGGGCGCACGCCAGGGGGAGCACCGTCCGGAACCGGCCACCACGCTGGGGTTTCGGGGGCATGCGGATCCCGGGGAGGAGGCTACCGGAGCGCGTCCCGCATCGGGTGCTCCGCCAGCGCCTCCTCGCACCTCTTCCGTCCCGCCGCCACCGCGGCCACGGCCCCGCCGAAGAGGTCGAGGAGGTAGGAGACCAGCCACACCGTCTGCCGGAGCAGCAGGTTGCCCGCCTCGGGGGCCTCCGGGAGCATCAGAAGGTGACGGAAGCAGGGGATCCGCTCCGTCTCCAGGTAGCCGAAGCCGATCAGGGGGAGGCGCGTGCCGAGGGCCAGGACGAGACGCGCCAGCTCCCCCTCCGCCCCGGGCGCCACCGCCGGGGGGAGCGGAACGAAGCACTGCAGGAGCGAGGCCCTCTCCAGCTCGGCCTCCATCCCGGGGAGGAAGGCCAGCTCCAGCACGGGACCCTCCGTCCCCGCGTCCCCGAGCCTCACCAGGAGGACGTCGTACGGGCTCTCGCCGCCGGCCGGGACCAGGCGGGTGGGGAAACCGTCCCCGTTCAGGAGCGGCTCGAAGCTCCGCAGGCGGGCCCGCTGGGCCGGGGGGGTGAGGAACGTCACTGGGAGCGCCTCCGCCTACCCTTCCAGCACCCTGCCGATGTCGCGGATGCGGCGCTTCTTCTGCTTCGCCCGCTCCGGGGAGTCCCTGCCGCCGAGCAGGGGAGACTCGTCACTCGGCTCCCGCCGGGGGGCCCGGATCCCCAGGTGGTCGATGATCCTCGGGAGGTGTCCCCGCGGGTCGGTGAGGTGGGAGTACCGCGACTCCTCCGAGCTGGCCAGCTTCTCCGCGATCTGCCCGCGCACCAGCTCGGCGCGCCTTGCCTCCCGGGTAGTGAAGAGGTTCTTCAGCTTCGCCTTCCACCCCTTCAGCTCCAGGTCCTGGTCGGTGGGCACGTGGATCCCGGCGGCCCGGAGCTGGTCCGCGTACCCCTCGTGGTTGTCCCGGATCTGCTTGCCGATCTGGTGCTGCCGGTACTTCTTGTACGCCGCGAGCCCCCCGCCCACCGCCGCCGCGCCGCCCAGCAGCGCCCACCCCACGGGGTTGGAGATCCCCAGCAGCCCCAGGAGGCCGAGCCCGCCCGCCACCGCCACCCCCCCACCGACCGCCGTCCCGAACCCGCGCACCGCCTTGGTGGTCTGCGCCTGCTTGGCGAAGCGGGCGATCCCCGTGTGGTCCCCGCCCTCCTCCTCGATCCCTTTCAGCTTCTGCCGCCGGTAGGTGGCGAGCCCCCCGGAGACGGTGCCCCGGACGATGTCGGTGGCACCCGTCACCATTGCGGCGGGACCGGCTACGGCGGAGGCGATCGGCGCCGCCGCCCTGAAGCCGGAGAGCCCCAGGTTGGCACCCTGCAGCATCCCGCTGGCCGTGGTGGTGGTCGCGCTCGCCAGGCTCGACACGGCCTGCCCCGTCATCAGCGCTTTGTCCTTGGCCTTGTCGTGCCCGCGGGCGACGTTCTCCAGGTTCTGTCCCGCGTCGATCAGCGAGGCCGGCGCGCCCAGGGCGGGGGCGGCCATCCCCAGCATGCTGGCCGACTGCGCGGCGACCGCCGTGCGGCTGAGGGTCTCCGCCGCCTTCCCGCCCACCGAGAGGGCGCCGGAGAGCGGGGAGAGCGCGGTCTGTGTCTTGGCGGTCCCGGAGGAGCTCACCACCTCCCCGATGCGCTCGGCGTCGTAGTTGGCGCGCCGCCGCGAATCCGTCTCGCGCTCCCGGTGTTCGTACTCGTTGATCGCCCGGGACAGGTGGTACTTCTGACGGTCGGACTCGTCCAATCCCTCGGTGGGATCCTCCTTCGTCTTCCCCCGGAGCCGGTCCAGCCACTTCGGCCACATCTGGATGGGCTGCCCGGACGGCGCGGAGGCCGGGCCGGAGCGCGACACCGCGACGCGGCCAAAGTCGTGGCCCCTGCCGGCGGCGCTCGCGCCAGCCATGGGCTGCGAGGGGCCGAAGGGGCGGGAGGGGACGAGAGGGGCCGGAGCCCTCGGGTCCCGGACGGGCGGGGCGGTCGTCCTCATGGGGCTCCTGGTCCAGGGACGTGAGCGAAGGATCGGGGTGGGAGCCAGCGGGTTCCCCTCCGGGGAAG
>DATAAL010000818.1:0-4291 GCA_036260145.1 Longimicrobiaceae bacterium
GCGGGAGCTCGCGCCTCCGCGGGACCACACGCCGTATCAGCCGGCGACGGCGCCGAGCACGCCCTGCTGGATCAGGAACGCCACCACGATCGCGAACAGGGTGGCGCCCTCGACGAGCGCCGCGAGAATCAGCGCGGCCGTCTGGATGTTCCCCGCGATCTCGGGCTGGCGGGCCATCCCGTCCATGGCGCCCCGGCCGATGAAGCCGATGCCGATCCCGGCGCCGAGGAGACCGTTGTTCAGGAACGCGTTGGCCGCTTCCACTGCCTGCATGGATCCCTCCGTGGGATTTGACCTTGACCGGTTTCGGGCACCGCTCCGCGCGGCCCTCGGCCGCGGACGCCAGCCGGCGCCGGAGCGCCGCGCGTCCTCCCCGGGCGCCCATCTCCCGGGTACTGTACGACGGAGGGGGAGCAGGCCTCCGCCGGCGCGGCCATGAGGGCGCCGCGCTGCCCGACTACCTCAGTGGTGCGCGTGCTGCATCAGCCCGATGAACACGCTGCTCAGCAGGGTGAAGATGTAGGCCTGCAGGAACGACACGAAGATCTCCAGGAAGGTGATCGCCACCGCCATCAGCACCGGCGCCGCCACCACCGCCCAGCTGGCGAACACGAAGATCAGTGAGATGATAGCCAGGAGCACGATGTGTCCAGCCGTCATGTTCGCCATGAGACGGATGGCCAGCGAGAACGGCTTGGTCAGCTTCCCGATGAACTCCACCGGGGTCATGATCAGGAACAGGAGGACGCGCATGGGGAGCGCCAGGTCCTTGTTCCAGTAGAAGATGGTGCTCAGGTATCCCGCCCCCTGCGCCCGCATCCCGCTGATCTCGGTGACCAGGAAGACGAGGACGGCGAGCACGGCCGTGACCGAGACGTTGGCCGTAGCGGTGGAGCCCCAGGGGATTAGCCCCAGCAGGTTGGCGAAGAGGATGACGAAGAACAGGGTGAGCAGGAAGGGCGCGAACTTCTCCCCTCCATGCCCGATGTTCTTCATCACCACCTCGTTGCGGATGTAGAGGACCAGCGCCTCGATCAGGTTGTGGCGCCGCCCGGCGGTCCGTCCCCGCTCCGCCCGCGCCGCCAGCGACGCTCCGGTGAGGAGGAGAAGGACGGCGAGGGTTGCCGCGATCGCGAAGAAGAGGACGTGCTTGGTGGGGGTCATGTCGATGGGCCCCACCATCCACGACCCCGGTTCCGGGAAGTGGACCACTCCGAACGGGGTCTCCCACTCATGGGAGTCCAGGATGTGGTGCATGAAGTCCACGCCGTCACCCCCGCCGTGCTCCTCGGCGGTGGCGCCGTGCCCGACCTCAGGCGTGACGCCGTGCTGTTCCGCGGCCTGCTCGACCGCCGGCTGGGCCGGCTGCTGGACCGCCGCGTCGTCGTGGCCGGCTTGCTGGGGTGTCCCCGTGAGGGCGAGCAGAATTGCGAGGCTTGCGATCATCGAAGCTTTTTCCGTGTGTCGGCCGCCAGGAAGAGCGGCTCCAGCAGCGTCGTCGCGAACAATACGGCCACCAGGGCGAAGAGCGTGGGCGCGGCCGGGAGCCCCGCCACGGGGAGGACCAGCAGCGCCACAACGGCCACCAGGCCGAACCGCCCCACCATTCCCAGCCCGAAGGCCAGGAGCTGGCGGCCCGGGAAGAGAGCCAGCATCATCCAGAAGCTCAGGACCTGGAAGACGCTCCCGATCCCCGCCCCCATCGCTACCCCGGTCCTCGCCGCCGGCCCGGCCAGCCGCGCTCCCATCCATACCACCAGGAGCGTGACCGCCACCACCCAGACCAGGAAGAGCATCCCGCGCCGGATCACCGTCCCTCTCCGTCCCGCCGCTTCCGGCCCTTACCCAGCTTGTGCACCATGGAGTACAGGGCCGCACCGAACCCAACGAGCACTCCCAGCATCAGGAGCCAGGGGGAGGTCCCCAGCCTGTCGTCCAGCCATCGTCCCGCGTACAGGAAGACCAGGATCGAAACGGCGAACTGGAGCCCGATCCCCATGTACTCCCCCGCCCCGGGGATGGGCGCCCGCTCTCGCCTGCTTTCCTGCGGTTCGAGGGCCATGTGTCGTCGCGTTTTCCGCTTCCCCGGGGTGCTCCGACCGGCAATATACCGGCTTGTGAAATTTTTCGCAAGCATCCGAAACCACCCCGGACCCCCCCCTGCTTGACGCTCCCGATCCCCGGCCTCTATCTTGCGTTTCCGGGTGTATCGGCGAGCCGGTCCAGCGGCGGAAGGCCCGGTTTTCCCTGCCGCGGACGGACGTCGCACCGCCCACGACCCGGACTCGAACGATGCACACGCTCTTCTTCCGTCTTTCCCTGGCACTGGCCGCGTCGGGAGCGATCGCCTGCGCAGCCGCGAACGGCCCCATGCCCGACGACAGCTCGGCCGGCTCGACCGGCCCCGGTCCACTGGTCTCTTCCCTGCAGGTGGAGACCTCTGCGGACAGTATCCGCTTCGTCCTCCAGGTCACCAACACCGGTCCGACGCCCGTGACGCTCGACTTCACCAGCGGACAGTCGTTCGATTTCGTGGTGCAGCAGGGTGGACGGGAGGTCTGGCGCTGGTCCGCCGACCGGATGTTCACCCAGGCGCTGCGCACCGAGACGCTGAGGCCCGGGGACACCCGCAGCTTTGATGCCGCGTGGGTTCCGCCCGCCGGGACCCGGGGCGAGTTCGTCGCCCGCGGCTTCCTGACCGCCCGCCAGTACCGGGCGGAGCAGCGGGCGCAGTTCCGGTTCCCCTGAAGCGCTCCCCGTCCCGTATCCCCGCTGTGGAGACCGGCCCGGAAGGCCCGCTACCGCAGGCCGCTCTCCCGAGCGGAGGAACCCCGTGACCCTTCCCGTTCCTCCGTACCTCCCTCCCGCAACCTCGGTGTCCTCCTCGCCTCCGCGGACAGGCCGCACCCCCCGCGCTCCGGAACGAGCCACGTGCGCGGCGGGCTGAAGGCGTTGCTGCGCCGGGTCCTCGGCCGGGTGGCGCGGCGCCACGGCGCCCTCGCTCCCGGGGACACCCGTGAGGCCGCCGACACGGCGCGGCGCCACGCCGAGCAGGCGGAGCGCGAGCGCCAGATGATCGAGAGGGTCCGCCGCCTGGGGACCACCCGAGCCTGGGACGTCATGACGCCGCGGGTGGACATGCTCGCCTGGCCCGCGAGCATGCCGCTGGCGGAGCTAGCCCCGGAGCTCGCCACCGTGCG
The DNA here is from genome assembly GCA_036260145.1 of Longimicrobiaceae bacterium. GTDB lineage: Bacteria > Gemmatimonadota > Gemmatimonadetes > Longimicrobiales > Longimicrobiaceae > JAFAYN01. The sequence goes on from DATAAL010000818.1 coordinate 3,201, forward strand.
CTACTCGCGGGTTCCGGTGTTCGGGGACGGGATCGACGACGTGGTGGGGGTGCTGTACGTCCGGGAGGCCTACCAGGCGCTCATCTCGGGGCAGCGTGACGTAACGCTGGGAGAGCTGGCGCGGGAGCCCTTCTTCGTCCCGGGGAGCGTCACCCTCCTGAAGCTGCTGAGTGACTTCCAGTCGCGGCGGATCCACCTGGGGGTGGTGATCGACGAGTACGGGGGGACGGACGGGCTGGTGACCTTGGAGGACATCCTGGAGGAGCTGGTGGGGGAGATCGTGGACGAGACGGACCTGGAGGAGCAGCCGATCGTCCGCGTCTCACGCAACGAGATCCAGGTGGAAGGATACGCCGACCTCCGCGAGATCAACCACTTCTTCAATACCAGCTTCCCGCAGCTCGAGCACCGCTCGATCAACGGGTACCTCCTGGAAGAGCTGGGCTACGTCCCCCGACGGGGGGAGGAGTTCGAGCGGGAGGGGGTGCGGATCCGGGTGGAGGACGCTTCGGAGACGCAGGTGCTGCGGGTACGGCTGATCCGCCCGCATGCAACGGAGGAGGAGCATCCCGCCCCGGAAGGGGGCGGCACCCACACGGGGCTGGACGATGCGCGCAGAGACCATCACCGGGACTGATCTCCCCACCATCACCGACGTGCTCCAGGCGGCGCGCCGGGTGGCGGGGATCGTCCGGCACACCCCGCTGGAGCCGAGCCCCACCCTGAGCGAAGCGGCGGGGACGGAGGTCTTCCTCAAGCTGGAGAACCTGCAGCGCACCGGGGCCTTCAAGCTGCGCGGCGCCGTCAACGCCCTGGCCGCCCTCGGCCCGGAGGAGCGGGCCCGGGGAGTGGTAACCGCCTCCGCCGGAAACCACGGGGTGGGGGTGTCGTGGGCGGCGGGGACGCTGGGGATCCCGGCGACGGTGTTCGTCCCCGCCACGGCCGCGGCCACCAAACGCAGGCGGATCGCCCGCTTCGGCGCCCTGCTGCGCGAGATCCCCGGCGGATACGACGAGGCGCACCACGCCGGGGAGGCGCACGCGGAGGAGACGGGGAAGCCGTTCATCAACGCATTCAGCGATCCGCTGGTG
>DATAAL010000819.1:0-3498 GCA_036260145.1 Longimicrobiaceae bacterium
GTCCAGCATGGTGATCCCCCACTCGCGGCAGGCGTCCAGGAGGAGCCGGGCGGAGCCCAGCATCTCCTCGGTGCGGAGGACGAGGCGTGCCCCGCAGGCGAGGGTCGGCCAGATCTCCTCGGCGCTGGCGTCGAAGGCGATGGAGGCGAACTGGAGCACCCGGTCCGCCGGTCCGATCCCGTACGCCGCGCGCGCCGCCGCGGTGAACCCGGCCAGCGCGCCGTGCGGGACGGTCACCCCCTTGGGCTTCCCGGTGGAGCCGGAGGTGTAGATCCCGTACGCCGCGCTCTCCGGGAACATCGGCGCGTCCGGCGGGGTCTCCGGTTCCGCCTCGATCCGCTCCCGGTCCGCGTCCAGGAAGACCACCTCGGCCGTGGCGTTCCCCGGGAGGTCGGCGAAGAGGCGCTCGACCGTGAGGAGGACCGCGATCCCCGAGTCCTCCACCAGGTACGCCAGGCGGTCGCGCGGGTACTGCGGGTCGAGCGGGACGTAGGCGCCCCCCGCCTTGAGCACCCCCAGGAGCGCCACCAGCAGCTCGGGGGAGCGCTCCAGGTACACCCCCACCCGCGTCTCCGGGCCCACACCACGCCCACGGAGGAAGCTCGCCAGGGCGCCGCTGCGGCGCCGCAGCTCGCCATAGGTGAGCACCTCCGCGTCGAGGGAGACGGCCACGGCGTCCGGCGTCCTGGCCGCCTGCTCCTCGAAGAGGAGGTGTACGGGGCGCGGGTCCGCCTCCCCGAGCGTCCCGATGCTCCAGCTGTGGAGTACCCGCGTGCGCTCCTCCGGACGGATCAGCGGCAGGTCGGGCATGCGTCGGTCCGGGTCCCCGGTGGCCGCGGCGAGGAGGACGAGGAAGTGGTCCGTGAGCCGGACGATCGTCTCCGTGTCGAACAGTTCGGTGCTGTACTCCCAGCCGCCGTGCAGACCGCGTCCATCCTCCACCAGCGACAGAGCCAGGTCCAGCTTTGACTTGCGATGCAACGTCTCCAGCGGGTGGATCTCCAGCCCGGCGAACCCGCCGTGCGGACGCGGGAAGTTGTGCAGGACGAAGAGGACCTGATAGATGGGGTTGTAGCTCAGGCTGCGCTCCACCCGCAGCTCCTCCACGATCCTCTCGAAGGGGAGGTCCTGGTTCGCGTAGTCGTCGAACACCGCGTCGCGGACCCGGCGCAGCAGCTCGCGGAAGCTCGGATCGCCCCCCAGCTCCGTGCGGATGGCCAGGGTGTTGGTGAAGAGCCCGACCACGCCCTCCAGCTCCGGCCGGGTCCGGTTGGCGATCGGCGAGCCGACCACCACGTCGTCCTCCCCGGCGTAGCGTCCCAGGAGCGCGGAGAGCACCGCCAGGAGCGCCATGAACAGGGTGGCGCCCTCCGTCTGGCAGAGCGCCGCGAGGCGGGCGGAGACCTCCCCGGGGACGGTGAAGTCGTACGAGGCGCCGCGATACGTCTGCTCAGGCGGGCGCGGCCGGTCCGTGGGCAGGCCGATCAGGGTGGGCGCGCCGCGCAGGCGCTCCTTCCAGTAGCCCATCTGCCGCTCCAGGGCGCCCGCGGCCAGGTGCTCCTGCTGCCAAACCGCGAAGTCGCCGTACTGCAGCTTCACCGGCGGGAGCCCCGACGGCCGTCCCCCGTGCGCGCCGTTGTAGAGCGCCAGGAGATCGCGCCAGAAGATCCCGTACGACCACCCGTCGAAGATGATGTGGTGCAGGGCCAGGAGGAACGCGTGGTCGCCCTCGCCCAGGCGGAGCAGGGTGGGCCGCAGGAGCGGGCCCCGCTCCAGGTCGAAGGGGACGTAGGTGACCTCGTCGGCGATGCGGCGCACCTCCGCCAGGCGCTCCCCCTCGCGGAGGTGCGACAGGTCGCGGAACTCCAGGCGCACGGGGTGGTCGTCGAGCACCACCTGCACCGGCTCGCCCACCTCCTCCACGAAGACCGTGCGCAGCGACTCGTGGCGTTCCACCACGCCGCGCACCGCCGCCTCCATCGCCGCCCGGTCCAGCTCGCCCACCAGCCGCATCCCCATGACGTCGTTGTAGATGCGGGTCTCCGGCTCCAGCTGCTCCAGGAACCAGATCCGCTTCTGCGAGAAGGTGAGCGGGATGCGAGTCCCCGGGGGGCGGGGGCGGATGACTTCCGGCCCGGCCGACTCGATCCCGGCCTCCTCCAGCAGGAGCGCCATCAGCTCCAGGTCCTCCGCGGAGAGTCCCGCGGTTCCTCCCGCGCTCATGCGCCGACTCCGGTCTGCTTCGCGCGGCGCGCCGTGGCGCGCTCCTCGGGCGACATGGTCTTCAGCTTCAGCAGCACTTTCGCGATCATCTCGGTTGCTCCCGGTTTCGCCTCCGCGCGGGTGATGGACTCCGCGAGCCCGGCCACCGTGGGGGTCTGGAAGAGCTGGCGTACGGGCACCTCCACCCGGAGGACCCTGATCCGCGCGACGAGCTGGGTGGCGAGCAGCGAGTGCCCGCCCAGGTCGAAGAAGTTGTCGTGGACGCCGACGCGCTCCACGCCCAGCACCTCCTGCCACATCCCCGCCAGCGCCTCCTCCAGCGCGCTCCGCGGCGCCACGTACGCCCGGTCCCGCGCGCCGCCGGTGTCGGGGGCGGGGAGCGCCTGCCGGTCCACCTTCCCGTTGGGGGTGACGGGGAAGGACTCCAGGACCATGTAGGCGGAGGGGAGCATGTACTCCGGCAGCCGCCCGCGGAGCGCGGCGCGCAGTACCGGCACCAGCGCCCGGATGCGCCGCCCCCACTGCGGGTCGTTGGCGTACGACTCCCACGGCCGCTCTCCAGCCGGCTCCGCCGGGAAGGCCGCCACTCCCCCCGCCGGGTGGAGGAGCACGTCCAGCATCCCCGGGGCGCCGGGGCGGACCTCCACGGCGCGTCCCAGCGCCTCGCCCAGCGCGAAGAGCGCCTCCCGCGGGACCCCCGCGGGATCCTCCCGGGCCGCGAGCGCCCGTACCTCCTCCGCGGTGGCGGGGGCGCCGGGACCGGTGAGCAGCTGCGCCGCGCGGACGTGCTCCCTTACCCGCAGGTCCGGGACACCGCGGAGCAGGAGCGCCGACGTGGTCTCCTCGAACAGGGCGTGCAGCTCGGCCACCTCCTCCCCGCTCCAGCCGCGGACCCGGGGCTCCACCGCGGCGGGATCCATGTCCAGGTGCAGGACCACGTCGCAACGGAAGCGCGAGACCTCGTTGTCGTACCCCCCCCGCTTCACCTGCACCTCCACCCGCCCCACGCGGGGGATGCGTGCCCGGAGCGCCTCGAAGAACGCCGCGTCCACCACCAGCTCCTGCTCCTCGGACACCCCCCGCCGGACGCGGGCGCGGAGCTGCTCCACGGGAAGGTCTCCGGGCGCGCGTGCAAGCTCCACCGAGGCGTGGAACGCCTCCAGCAGCGGGAGGCTGCGCACGTCGCCCACGAAGATCCGCCCGCCCGGCCGCACCGCCGCCGCCGCCCCCTCCAGCACCCGCAGCAGGTACTCCACCCCGGGGAAGTACTGCGCC
>DATAAL010000820.1:0-6250 GCA_036260145.1 Longimicrobiaceae bacterium
GGCACGTCCTCCTCCCGGTGTCGCAGCTCGACTGGGGGGAGAGCGCCATGATGACGCGCTTGAGCCGCGACGAGATCCGCGCCCTTCCCCACTTCGACCCTGGGCGCCCCGTCACTACCGAGATGCTGGAGGAGCTGCGACGCTCGCACCCGCGCTTCTACGGGGAGGGGGAGGTGCCACCTCCGCTCGCGGTGCCCGGGGAGGCGCAGATCGTCCCGCTGAAGCTGGCGAAGGATTTCAAGCTGGCGGCGGGTGCGCCGGACCTGCGCGGGTGGAGCGTGTTCGCAGCCGACCGGCAGCGCGTGGGGAGCGTAACCGAGATGCTGGTGGATGCCGGGGCTATGAAGATCCGCTACCTGGACGTGGACCTGGACGACGACCTCTTCACCCTCCAGGAAGACCGCCACGTCCTGGTCCCCACCGAGGCGGTGGATCTCCAGGAGCGGAGCCGCGACGTGTGGATCCGCGGGCTGGCGGCCGCGGAGGTGGCGAAGCTCCCGGCGTACATCGGGGGCGCGGTGGACCCGCTGGTGGAGCAGAGCGTCCGGGAGGCGTTCGCGCACGGCGATCCGGGGGAGCCCCCCACCTACTGATCGGCGGCGACGCGGGGCGGCTCTGCGGCGGGCTCCGGCGCGGGGACCAGCCCCTGCGCGGCGCCCATCTCGGCGAGCGCGGCCCCCATCCGGCGTCGCGCTTCGTGCATCAGGGGCACCACGTCGTCCCCCAGCCCCGCGGTGGGGATGGGCTCCAGGACACGCACCTCCACCGTGGTGGGGAGGAGGCGGCGGGCCCGGAGGTCCAGCCTCGGCTTGAGCGGGGCCACCACCACCGGGACGAGCGGGGCGCCGGTCGCCACGGCCATGTGGAACGCCCCCTTCTTGAAGGGAAGGAGCCGCCCCGCCTCCTTGCCGCGCGTCCCCTCAGGGAAGATCCACACCGCCACCTTCCGGGTGTGGATCGCCTCCTCCACCTCCTTGAGCCGCCCCACCGCGCTCCGGTTGTCCTTGCGATCGATCAGGATGTTCCCCGTCATCACGTACAGCCAGCCGAAGAAGGGGATCTTCCTCAGTTCCTTCTTGGCGATCACCACCGAGCCAGGGGCGAACGCCTCCGCCAGGATCGGGACGTCCAGGATGCTCTGGTGATTGCCGATGATGATGCACGGCCGGTGGGCGTGGAGGCGCTCCCGGTTCTTCAGCGCCACGCGGATCCCCAGCACCGGCTGCTGGAGTCGGGCGAGGAGGTGGGCGTAGTCGCTCGCCACCCGCGACTTGTCGCGCCGGAACAGGGCGATGGCCACGCCGTACACCGAAGCGACGAGGAAGGCCAGAAGGGCCAGGGCGATGCGGAGATAGAACATACCTTGGGACAGCGTCGAGGGGGCCGCTCCAGAGCCCCGCAAACTGCGCGGGTCTCTTCCGCGGGAGATCCAGGGAGTGCGGCGCAACGGCGGAAGTGCTCTACCGCCGGCGGTGCACCAGCGTGGCCGAGGCCTGGTCCGTGGGCTTGATGATGATCTCGTCGATGTTGACGTGCGGGGGGCGGGTGGCGCACCAGAGCACGGCATCGGCGATGTCGTCGGCCGTCAGCGGCGCCATCCCGGCGTACACCCGGTCGGCGCGCTCCCGGTCGCCGTGGAAGCGGACCACGCTGAACTCCGTCTCCACCAGCCCCGGGTCCACCGTGCTCACCCGCACGCCGGTGCCCAGGAGGTCCATCCGCAGTCCCCTGGTGATGGCCCCCACCGCGTGCTTGGTGGCGCAGTAGACGGCCCCGCCCGGGTACACCTCGTGTCCCGCCACCGAGCCGATGTTCACCACGTGCCCCCCCTCGCGACGCACCATCCCCGGGAGCACGGCGCGGGTGACGTACAGGAGCCCCTTGACGTTGGTGTCGATCATCTCGTCCCAACCCTCCCTGCTCCCCTCCTGCACCCGGTCCATACCACGTCCGAGGCCGGCGTTGTTCACCAGCACCTCGATCTCCGCCCACTCCGGAGGGAGCCCCTCCACCGTCGCCGCCACGGCCTCCGCGCTGCGCACGTCCAGCTCCACTAAGTACGACTCCGTGCCGTGGGCGTCCCGCAGCTCGTCGGCCAGGGTATGCAACCGGTCGGTGCGGCGCGCGGCCAGGAGGAGGCGCGCGCCGGCCCCCGCGAAGGCGCGGGCGCACGCGGCGCCGATCCCGGCGCTCGCACCGGTGATGAACACGGTCCTGCCCGCCAGTGAAGCCATGTCAGCCCGGAAGGAGTGGGTGCTATTCGGGGTCCGGATCCATCAGGTTGTGCATCTGGCAGGCCGCCTCTCCGCCCATCTCCACCTCCCCGGCCCGCGGGATCTCCGCGAAGGTCCCGCCCCCCGGCCGCTCCATGAGCAGCTCGGGGCGGGCCAGCTCCGTGAAGCCGAGCTGCCGGTAGAGCCCGTGCGCGTCCAGGGTGGAGAGGAGCCAGCGCCGGAGCCCCTGCAGCTCGGGGTGCGCCAGGACGCACTCCACCAGCCACCTCCCCAGCCCCCGGCCGCGGAACTCCTCCAGCACCACCACGTCCGCCAGGTAGGCCAGGTTCACGTAGTCGGTGACCACCCGCGCGAAGCCGATCAGCCGGTCGCCGCGGAAGAGGCCGAAGGGGAGGGAGTGGTCCACCGAGCGCCGCACCGCCTCCTCCAGGAGCCCCTTCCCCCAGAAGGTGTGGACCAGGAAGCCGTGCACCACCGCGGGATCGATCCGGCTCCGGTCGGTGGAGACCCGGTACTCGCCCCGGGTCCACTCGCCCGGCCGTGGATCAGGGCCCATGCGCCTCTCCCCCCCGGTCCCGTTCGAACTCGACGAGCCAGGCCAGGAACTGGCGCGGCGTCACGATCCGGATGTCCCGGAACGTCCCGACCGTCAGCAGGTCCTGGTCGCTGCTCACCACGAACGAGGCCTGCCCGGCCAGCGCGCACGACAGGACCATCTCGTCGTTCAAGTCGCGCAGCCTGGCCGTGGAAACGTCGGGTTCCCAGGAGGTGACTTCCGCGTCCTGTTCCAGCAGCGCGAGGAGATGGTTCACGCTCGTGTCCGAGAACGGATACTTCTTCCGGATCCGGGGATAGCTCAGCGTTCGGCGAGTCTCCAGGAGGATCGGGGGAGACGTGACGAGCACGAAACGATTCGCCCGCCAGGCGTCGATCACCTGAGCGGGTACTCCCCTGGGAACGATCACACTGCTGACGAGGACCGACGTGTCAACGACCGCCCGGAGCATTCTGCTTCCTCACGGCCGCGATTGCCTCGGCGATGTCCGCCTCGGCTTCTTCTTCGGGGACGTCCGGCATCCTGGCGCGCATCTCGTCGATGATCCGGAACCGGGCCTCGCGCTCGGCCATCATCCGCTCGTACATCTCCAGCGGGACGACCGCCGCCATAGGCTTCCCCGAGTTCTCCAGGATCACCGTGTCCCCCCCGTAGTGGACCCTGCCGATCAGCTCGGAGAGCTTCTGCCGTGCCTCGCGCGCCCCGATGCGGATAATCATTCGCCTCTCGCTTTCTGCGTACCCGGTGTGCAATGTGTACACAAGGTACGCGGCGAGGTCGCGAGCGTCAAGCTGGTCACTCCGCGGGCTCCAGCAGGTGGCGCCGCACCCGGTCCAGGGCGATCTGCGCGGTCATCCCCTTTACCCAATCGCGTGAGCGCTCTCCCAGGTCGTAGCGGCGCGACCAGACCCCTTCCTCCCACGCCAGCGCCACGCACACCGTCCCCACCGGCTTCTCCGGTGTTCCGCCGCCCGGACCAGCGATCCCCGTGGTGGCGAGCCCCAGATCCGCCCTGGAGATCCGGCGCGCCCCGATGGCCATCTCCTCGGCCGTCCGGGTGCTCACGGCGCCGTGTACCTCCAGCGTCTCCGGGCACACGCCCAGGATCCGCTCCTTGGCCTCGTTGGCGTAGGTCACTACCCCCAGGAGGAAGTACGCCGAGCTCCCCGGCACCTCGGTGATGCGGTGGCCGATCAGTCCCCCGGTGCACGACTCCGCCACCGCCAGCGTCAGCCCCCGCTCCCGGAGGAGCTTCCCCACCGTCTCCTCCATCCCCTCGTCGCCCACGGCGTACACATGGTCGCCGAGCCGCTCCCGGACCCGCCTCTCCAGTTCATCGAGGTGCCCCTCCAGCTCCTCCTCCGGGCCGCCCGACACCGTAAGCCGCACCTGGATCTTCGGAAAGGCGGCGCGGTAGGCGACCCTCGCCTCCTCCGGGAAGATCACCCCGGCCAGCAGCTCGTCCACCCGGCTCTCGGGGAGGCCGAAGGTGCTGAAGACGCGCGAGGCGAAGCGGCGTCCGGGGCGCAGCCCCTCCAGCCAGGGGACCACCGTCTCCACCGTCATCCGCCTCATCTCGCTCGGGACGCCGGGGAGGCAGACCACGTGGCGGATCGCCCCGCCGCGGGCCACCGGGCAGATGAAGCCCGGGGCGGTCCCCAGCGGGTTGGGGACAATGGTGCTCCCCTCGGGGAAGAGGGCCTGCTTGCGGTTGTTGGGGGACATCTCGATCCCGCGGGCGCGGAAGCGCCCCTCGATGATCTGCAGCGAGGGCTCGTCCAGGCGCAGCGCCCGTCCCGCCATGCGCGCCACGGTCGCGGTGGTCAGGTCGTCCGAGGTGGGGCCCAGGCCGCCAGTGGAGATCGCCACGTCCGCCTCCTCCAGCGCCCGCTCGAAGGCGCGGGCGATCGCCCTCTCGTCGTCCGGGGCAGAGAAACCGGCCACCGGCTCCACCCCGATGGCGCGGAGCTGCTCGGCCAGGAAGCCGGAGTTGGTGTCGAGGGTCAGCCCGGAGACGATCTCGTCCCCGATGGCCAGGAGCGCCGCTCTCACCGCTTCCCCCTCATGGCGGAGAGCGCGGCCTTGAGCCCCTCGCGCGGAACCCTCGTCAGGCCGTTGAACTCGCCCCCGGAGGCGAGCCACTCCCCCCCGTCGATGGTCACGCACTCCCCGTTGATGAACGGCGCGCCGCCGGAGACCAGGAAGGCGGCCAGGTTCGCCAGCTCCTCGTGCTCGCCGAAACGCCCCATGGGGATGCGGGCCCGCGCCTCCGCCTCGATCTCCAGGGTGGGCATCAGCGCCTTCCAGGCCCCCTCGGTGGGGAAGGGGCCGGGGGCGATGGCATTGCAGCGGATCCCGTAGGCGGCCCACTCCACCGCGAGGGAGCGCGTCATGGCGAGCACCCCGGCCTTGGCGGCCGCGGAGGGAACCACGAAGGCGGAGCCCGTCCAGGCGTAGGTGGTGACGACGTTGAGGACGGTCCCGCCCCGCCCCCGCTCGATCATCCCTCGCCCCGTGGCGAGCGTCGCGTGGAAGGTGCCGTGGAGGACCGTCTGCACCACGGCGTTGAAGCCGCCGGGGGAGAGGTCCTCCGTGGCCGCCAGGAAGTTGCCGGCGGCGTTGTTCACCAGCACGTCGATCCCGCCCCAGCGCTCCGCCACCGCGGCGACTACGGCCTCCACCTGCGCGAAGTCGCGCACGTCGCAGGGGTACGTGAAGACCCGCTCCCCGGCGGGGTCGATCTGCGGGGCCGCCCCTGCCAGCCGCTCCAGGCTGCGGCCGGTGATCGCCACCCGGGCGCCGAGCGCGGCGAACTTCTTCGCCATGGAGAGCCCCAGGCCGGAGCCCCCGCCGGTGACCAGCACGGTCCTGTCCCGCAGCACGTCGTCCCTGAACATGCGCCTCCCCTCGCGACTGTCTGGACGGGTCCGGAGCGCGCCGCGCGGCCGGACCACTCCCTGCCAAATTACGCCACCCTCCCGCGCGTGGACAGGGGAGCGGGGTGGGGGTTGGCGACGCCGGCGCCGGTGCGGTAACTTTTGCCCCTTCCCGGGAGCTGGCCCGGGACCCGTGCTCCCCGATCCCGCGACGATGCCGTTCCTCCCCCGCCCCGTCCGCCGCCTTCCGGCCATCCTCGGCGTGGCCGCGCTCCTAGCCGCCCCGCTCAGGGCGCAGGACCCGGCGTCCCCCGCGCCGGAGCCCGGCTCGGAGCTGACGGTGTACCTGCTCACCATGGGCCCGGGCGACCTGGTGTGGGAGCGGTTCGGGCACAACGCCCTCTGGATCCACGACCCGGTCCGCGGCACCGACCTGGCGTACAACTACGGGCTCTTCGACTTCCGGCAGGAGAACTTCGTCCTGCGCTTCGTCCAGGGACGGATGCTGTACTGGATGGAGGGGATCCCCATCGACTGGACGCTGGAGGCGTACCGGCGGGGGAACCGGGCGGTGTGGGCGCAGG
>DATAAL010000821.1:0-3682 GCA_036260145.1 Longimicrobiaceae bacterium
CACCACCGCTGGGGCCATACCCTGCGCGTGGTCGCCATTGCAGGGCTGGTCAACCGGCAGATCCGCGCCCTCGCCTGAACTCTCTGGCTCCTGCTCCCTCTGCGCACTCTACTCAACTCGCACTGTTCTGAATCTTACCTACTGACTATAAGGGTTACTTTGCAGGGTGGTCTAATCTGACTACTGATGTCACCCACTACTCCAAGGTGCTCCGAGCGTATGGCCTGTACTGAGCCGGCACTCCTCCTTGTCTGAGGGCGGTCCCGATCTGCCTGCGGCCAGCGGTGAGAGCAGATAACCCCGAATCCTGTAGAACAGAATCAGGGGGGAGTCCAGGGCGTGCTGCTGCCTCGTAAGCTGTGGGACTGCTGGAGTTAGGCGAGTGGATCGATCGGCAGGCGCCGGGGGGAGGGCACCACCGGTCGAGCCGGATGGTGGAGCTGTGAGTGGCGCTAGCCGGCATCGCCGCGAGGCAAACGAGGGAGGATCGCCCACTCCGGACGGACAGCCCGCCCTCATAGCACTCTCTTCCCCGCGCCGCGGCTAGCGCGCCGCCTCAAGGATGCTCTGCATCTCCTCGGGGGTGAAGTGGTACGCCTCGTTGCAGAAGTGGCACACCACCTCGGTGCGGTCCTGCTCCTCCTCCTCGATGATCCGCTCGATCTCGGCCTCGCCCAGGCTGACGATGGCCCGCTCGAAGCGCTCCCGGGAGCACGGGCAGTGGAAGCGCACCGGATAGCGGTCGCCGAAGGTGTATCCCTCGGGGAAGATCCGCTCCAGGACCTGCTCCGGGGTGATCCCCTCGCGGATCAGGGTGGTGGGGTGCGGCAGAGCGGCGATCCGCCGCTCGATGGCGGCGATCTCGTCGTCCTCCAGCCCCGGGAGGAGCTGGATCAGGTACCCGCCCGCGGCCTCCACCGAGCCGTCCGGAAGGACGAACACGCCGATCCCCACCGCCGACGGCGTCTGCTCGCTCCGGACCATATAGTACGCCAGGTCGTCCCCGATCTCCCCGCTCTGCAGCTCCACCGTCCCCTGGTAGGTCTCGCGCATCCCCAGGTCCCGGGTCACCGAGAGGTACCCCGTGTCCCCCACCACCCCGGCGACGTTGAGCTTCCCGGGGCGGACGCTCTCGGCGTGGACGTGCGGGTTCCCCACCATCCCCCGCACCTCGCCCCTGCCGTTGGCGGTGACCAGGATCCGCCCGACGGGGCCGCCGCCGCGGACCTCGACGCTCAGGGCCTGGTCCTCCTCCTTGAGCGACGCGGCGGCCAGCAGGAGCGCGCCCATGGCGGTGCGCCCCAGCGCGGCGCTCACCGCCGGGAAGGTGTCGTGCCTCTGCTGAAGCGCCGACACCACTCCCGTGGCGTTCAGCGCGAAGGCGCGGACCCGCTCCCCGAGCGCGGTCGCGCGCACCAGGTAATCGCGTTCCGACATCGAGTCCTCTCCTCGGGTAAAGACAGCGCCGCGCCCACGTACGCCACGTACGTGAGCGCGGTGCAATAAGATACACCTGTGCGGACCAGGGTTCCCCTGCGAGGGGAGGGCCTGGCGGAGGTCAGCGATCGTCAGCCAGGCTGCCTACTCTCCGTACAACCCCCGGTAGATCGCGATGTTGCGGGTGAGGATCTTCACGTAGTCCCGGGTCTCCTGGAAGGGGATCCGCTCGGTGAACAGCTCCTCGTCCCGGTACTCCGGGAACCGCCGCCACCGCTCCACCCGGTGCGGTCCCGCGTTGTACGCCGAGAACACCGAGGGGAGGCTCCCCCGGTACGTCCGCACCTGGTCGGCCAGGTAGCGCACCCCCAGGTGCACGTTGATCTCGGGGTTGTAGAGCAGCTCCGCGTCCCACTGCCGGATCTCGGCCGCCCGGGCCAGTTGCCGCCCGGTCTCGGGCATCACCTGCATCAGCCCGCGCGCCCCCGCAGGGGAGGCGATGCGGGCCCTGAAGGTGGACTCCTGGCGGATCAGCGCCGCCACCAGGAAGGGGTCCAGCCCCCGCTCCCGGGCCTCCGCGGCGATCATCTCCCGGTAGGGGAAGGGGTAGACGATGCGGAGCAGGCGGCGGCTCCACCCGCCCGCGCGGTCCCGGAGCCGGGTCCCGATGCGGATGGCGGGCACGGTGTACCCGCGGGCGATCAGCGCCTCGGCGAGCGGGTACAGGAGGCCCGGGGCGTCGCCGGCGCGGCGGACCACGCGGTCGGCCTCGGCTTCCGCCTCGGCGTACAGCCCGGAGGCGCGGAGGAGGTCGAGGGTGTGCATCCACCCCTCCACCCGCTCCCGCGCGCCCGGAGCGTCGGGCGGGTCCGGGGCGAGCCGCACCGGCCAGAAGGGCTCTCCCAGCCGTTCCGCCGCGCGCACGGCGTAGTAGGAGAGCGGCTCCCTCGCCCGGACCTCCCGGAAGCGCTCCCGCGCCTCGGCGGAGTCTCCGGTGGCCTGCCGGGCACGTCCCATCCAGTACGTGGCCTGGAGGCCGAAGGCTCCGCCCGGGAACCTCTCCCGCGCCTCCGCCCACGCCTGGTGCGCCCCCGCGTAGTCCCGCGCCACGAAGGCCATCCCTCCCAGCCGCACCAGCGCCAGTCCGGCGCGCCCGGTCCCCGGGTGCTCCCGCGCCACCCGGCGGTACAGGGCCCGTGCCCTGGCGGTCTCTCCCGCGTCGTGGCTCAGGTCCGCCACCAGGAACAGGGCGTCGGCGGCGAAGCGGCTCCCCCGGAAGCGCTCCGCCAGGCGGAGGAGCGTCCACTGCGCCTCCCCGGGGCTCCCGCGCCGCGCCTGCGCCCGCCCGGCCAGGTACAGTGCCTGCGCGGCCACGGGCGCGGGGGCGTCGGCGAGCGGGCGGAGTGCGGCCTCGGCCTCCGCGTAGCGCTCCGCGTCGAAGAGCGCCCGCCCCAGGAGGAAGCGCACCTCCCACCGCCCGGACGGGGTGCCGCCGCCCGCCGCCAGCCAGGCACGGTACCCCTCCGCCGCGCGGAGGTTGTCCCCGTGGCGGTCGTCCACCCGGGCTAGCGCCAGCCGGACCCCGGGAGCCAGCCCCCCGAGCGAGCGCAGGAGCCGCGCGGCCTCGGGGGCCGAGGTGCTCTCCGGGGCACCCTCGACGATGGCCCGCAGGTCTCCCCGCGCGGCGCCGGCGTCGCGCAGGTCCAGCGCGGCCCGCGCGGCCAGGAGCAGGAACGCGGCGCGCGTGGGGGTGCTCGCGCTCCCCGCGCGGTACGCCAGTGCCAGGGAGCGCGCGCGGCGCGGGTCCCGGGCGGCGCGGTGGGCGCGGACGTACGCCTGGCGGATGCGTGTCGTGGATCCGCCCGGATCGGGGGCCTCCACCAGCACGCGGATCCGCGCGGTGTCGCCCCGGTCCGCCAGCGCTTCGGCCAGGAGTGTTGCCGCCCACCCGGACATCGCCGGGTCGTGTGCCCGCACCCGCTCCAGCGCCGCGGCGCCTTCCAGCCCGCTCCCGGTCCGGATAAGCGCCAGTCCGCGCCTCAGCTCGGCGACCACGGCCCGGTCGCCGGCGCTCTCTCCGGCCGCGCGCAGGTAGCGCCCGTAGGCGGCCGCGGCGCGCTCCCGCTCCCCGTCCTCCTCCAGCGCCCGCGCCAGGAGAAACCACCCCTCGCCGCCCTTCACCCCGTCGAGCCAGGGGGCGTCTTCCAGCAGGGTCCGTACATTGTCCCACCCCCCCCCCCCCCCC
>DATAAL010000822.1:0-1564 GCA_036260145.1 Longimicrobiaceae bacterium
CGAAAGTGCGGAGAAGCTATCAGGCTCTCCGCACTTTCGCATCGGGAGACCCCGGGGACGACGCCTGCGCCCCGGCTCACTCGTACCGCAGCGCCTCCACCGGGTCCAGCCTGGCCGCCCTGTTGGCCGGATAGAGCCCGAAGCCGATCCCCGCGACCGCCGACACCCCGAGCGCCGCGGCGATGGACCAGAGCGGGACCCGTGCCGGAAGAGGGGTGAGCGCGGCCAGGAGAAGCGCCCCGCCGGCGCCCAGCGCCATACCGATCGCCCCGCCGATGGTGGTGACCGTCATCGACTCCACCAGGAACTGCCAGAGGATCTCCCTCCGGGTAGCGCCGAGCGCCTTGCGCACCCCGATCTCCCGGGTACGCTCCGTGACCGAGATCATCATGATCGCCACCACGCCCACCCCACCCACCATCAACCCGATGGAGGAGAGGACCAGCATCACCAGGGCGAACACGCCCGTGATCCGGTTGAACAGGTCGGCGACAGCCTGCTGGCGGACCACCGCGAAGTTGTTGTCATCGCCGGGGCGCAGCCCCCGCGCCACCCGGAGGGCGGCCGTCACGTCGTCGATAGCCTGGTCCTGCGATACCCCCCGGCCGGGGACCACCAGGAGGGCGAGCCAGTCCGGGTTCGCGTCCAGGTACTTGATGGCCGTGGTCGGTGGGACGATGACCCACTCCTTCACGATGTTGGAGAAGAAGTTCGGCTTCTGCCGGTACACTCCCACCACCTCGAAGGGCTGCGATCTCAGGTGGACGGTCCTCCCCACCGGGTCGATCTCGCCGAACACCTTCTTCGCCAGGTCCACAGACAGGACCACCTGCCGGGACGAGTGCTCCACGTCGGCCGGGAGGAAGTTGCGGCCGTAGACGAAGTCCCCCTGCGCATAGTCCGGCCACTGGAAGCCCCGGCCGGCCACCATGACGCCGCCGAAAGTGCTGGACCCGTACTTCAGATCGGCGCTGGCGTCGATCCCCGCCGCCACGGAGCGGATGGAGGGGAGCGCGGCGATCATCTCCCCCTCCCGGAAGGTGACTCTGGGCTTCCCCTCCCACGGCGGGCGCTGCGAGCCGTCGTGGATGCGGAGCTGGGTCTGGTCGAAGCGCTGGATCATGAAGTTCCTGGGGCCGATCCCCTCGATCTCCTCCATGATCCCGGAGCGCAGCCCGCCCACCACCGCGGCCATCGCCATCACCGTGGCGACGCCGATCACGATCCCCAGGATGGTGAGGAAGGCCCGCACCTTGTTGGAGCGGAGCGCGTCGAGCGCGATTCCCACGCCCTCGCGGGCGGACGTCCAGTTCATCGGCTTCGCCCCGGTCCCCGCGGATGCATCGCCCCCCTACTCGTGCCGCAGTGCTTCGATGGGATCCAGGCGGGAGGCGCGGTACGCGGGGTAAACCCCCGCCACCAGCCCCACCCCCACGCCCAGGAAGACCGCCAGCACCACGGAGAGCGGAGAGACGCGCGCCGGGAGGGGAGAAACCGCGGCCACCACCGCCGCCACGGAGCGGATGGAGGGGAGCGCGGCGATCATCTCCCCCTCCCGGAAGGT
>DATAAL010000823.1:0-5814 GCA_036260145.1 Longimicrobiaceae bacterium
GACGGCGAAGAAGGCGTGCAGGTACCGCGTGTCATGCACCATGGACTCTTAAAATTTTTGATGTCGCGCCTGAAAATTTTCCATTGGATTTATCATCCACCCCGTATTAGCGTCAAGGCCGGGCTGCGGCTCACCCTGCGGCCGGACCCCCCACGTGAGGAGATCGTATGCCACCTCCCCCCGCACGACAGATCCGCACCGGGAGCACCGCCCTCGCTCTGGCCCTGCTGGTCGGAGGGGCGCTCCCGCAGGCCACGCGGGCACAGAGCCCGGGTTCCCACGCCTTGTTCTCCCGGTACGAAGTCCGGGCGGGGAGGGAGACGGAGTTCGTGGAAGGGTACATCCGCCACCTGCACTGGCACCTCGCCGCCCGGGATCCCTGGGCATGGTACGTGTGGCGGGTGTCCACCGGGGAGCGACGCGGGCACTTCGTGGGCGGTGCCTTCGGGCAGCGGTGGACGGAGCTCGACACCCGGCCCCGCCCGGGCGAGGACGCAGCGGACCATGCACGCAACATCGATCCCCATCTGGAGGGGACGGCCCCGAGCCTCCTGGCGCAGCGTCCGGATCTGGGCGGGACGCTCCCGCTCCTGGAGACGGCGCCGCAGCTCGCGCTGTTCGAGGTGGAGGTGCGGCCGGCGGAGGTGGGGGCGTTCGAGGCAGCGCTGCGGGAGGCTGCGAGGGCCCGGGCGGGGGGGAGCTACGGGTGGTTCGAGGTGGTGAGCGGGGACCGGCACCCTCGGTACCTGCTCCTGGTCCCCGTGGGGAGGGCCTCGGAGCTGGCCGGGGTGCGCTGGGACCGCTTCGGCCTGCGGGAGGGAGCGGCCGACGACCCGCGGACGGCGCGAGCCCTGGAGCGCGCCCGCGCCGCGGTGGTCGCGGTGCGGAGCGAGTTGCTCGCCTTCCGTCCGGAGATCAGCACCTGCGTGCGCACTGAGAGCCGGTGCGTGGGCACCGTGCCCGGCGCACCCTGAGCGGGCGCGCCGGGAGGCCGCCCCCGCGGATCAGCGCGGCTCCACCCGCAGGGAACGGGTGGCGGTCACCGGCTCCCCGGCGCGGGGGATGACCGAGAGCTCCAGGGTGTACTCCCCGCGGGGGAGCTGCGGGATCGCCAGCACCAGGGTGCGCGCCAGCGTCGCCTCGCCGGGGGTCTCCTCGTCCCAGCGGACGCGGATGGGGGTCTCCTCGCCCACCAGCCCCAGCCGCTCCGCCATCCGCCGCCCCCACCCCGTCCCGCTGCGCCGCACGCTGACCGCGAACGCCACCGTGTCCGGCCGCTCCGGAAGCCCGTACACCTCCCAGAAGAGCCCCAGCGACTCCCCGGGGCGCACCCGCGTGGAGCCGCGCGCCCGCGGGGCGGCCTCCTCCAGCTCCGTCGGGAGGGGGTCCGGCACGTCGAGGAGGAGGACATCGGAGAGGGCGATCCCTCCCGAGGGAGCGGAGAGGCGCACCCCGTAGCGGGCCCGCCCCACCCGCTTCCCGCTGTCGGCGCGCGCCTCCAGGCTGAGGACGGTGGGGGCGAAGGGAGCCGTCACCCGGAGCGCGCCCGCCGGTCCAGTCCGCGTCCTCCGCTCCAGCACCGGCGTGGCTTCCGGGCCCGGCATCAGCACCAGCCCCGCCTCCACCTCCATGGAGGCAGGGACGCTGTCCGGATCCAGGGTGTACCCCGCGACCACCACCGCCGAGTCCCCGCGGCGGAACACCGCCACCTGGTGCTCCAGCGAGCTGAAGCCCCGGTCGAAGTCGACCCGGGAGCTCCGTTCCTCCCGGGGCCAGTCCTCCACGCGCAGCGTCAGCGGGTCGCGGAGGGCGGCGAAGGGCGGGGGGGCGGAGAGCCGCGAGGGGCCGTAGTGCGTCACCACCGAGGGCCGCCCCATCTCGTGGATGCGGGGGCGGATCCGCTCCCACCCGATCGGCGCCCCGAAGCGGAGCAGGATCTCCCGCAGGTCGTCGGCCCAGACGATCCCGTCGGGGTTGCGGGCGCGGTCCTGGAGGCGGTCGGTCACCCAGCGGGAGAGGTGCTCGGCCCGGCGTGGGTTCCCCGGGAGCATCCAGAACGGGTCCGCGAGCCACCAGTAGAGCGTCTCGATCCGGGCGCGCTCCGCGGGCGGCATCCGGCGGTAGGCGCCCACGCCGTCGTTCCCCAGGAGGACGGAGAGGTCGGTCCACTCCCGCCGGTCCCGCTCCGGCATCCGGGCCAGGGCGGCGTCGAAGGCGGCATCGGCCTGCTCGGCCTCCCCCGCGGCGTGGTGGGCCATCCCCTGCAGCGCCAGGCACCACCACCCCCCGGCGCGGCACCCCTCCGCCGCGGCCGCGACCTCCCCGAACCGCTTCGCCTCCACTAGGTAGCGCACCCGCTGGCCGGCGATCCACTCGTCGCCGGGGGCGAGGACCGCGGCCTCCTCCAGCCGGCGGAGCAGCGTCTCGCGCGCCCGGACGACGGGCTCCGGCTCGGGGGGCGGGGTCCACTCCTCGCCGTCCTCGCCGTACCAGATACAGAAGCGCCCGATCCGCTCGTCGCACTCCCCACCGCCCCGCTCCTCGGTCCAGGGGAGGTGCTGGAAGCGCACCCTCTCGAACTGGACCTGGGCCGAGCGGGCCGAGCGCAGGGCGCGCGCGGAATCCCGCGCAGAGTCCGCGTTCCCCTGGGCGAGCGGGGAGGCGGGAGCGGGGAGCCACTGGGCGCCGCCGGGGAGCGGTGCACCGAGCACCGTGGCGGCGAGGAGGAGCACGGGCAGGGGAGCGCGCATCAGGGAGAGCTCCGTGTCAGAGGTACTTCGTGGAACGGTCACCGGTCCCGCACCTCCCGGGCCAGGACCCCTAACCCCCGGGTGCCTCCTCGTTGACGCGGCGGTACCCCAGGACGAAGGCCACCGCCACCAGGAGGATCAGGAGCACCCCGTACGCCGCCGCCCCGCCGAAGTCGAAGGCGCGCAGCCGGGCCAGCATCTCCACCGAGATGGGGCGGGTGCGGTGCGTGTACAGCAGGATCGAGGCGACGAACTCCCCCAGCGCCGTCACCCACGCCAGGAGCGCCCCCGCGGCCAGCCCGGGGAGGACCAGGGGGAGGACCACGCGGCCGAGCGTCCGCGCCCGCCCCGCCCCCAGCGAGGCCGCCGCCTCCTCCAGCGCGGGGTCTAGCTGCCGGAAGGAGGCCAGCGCCGCCCGGGTGACCAGTGGGACGTTGCGGACGAAGTAGGCGAGCGGGAGGATGGTCCCCGTCCCCACCAGCACCCAGCGCCCCGCCCAGGGCCGGTGCGCGCCGAAGGTGGTGGCCAGGGCGATAGCCAGCACCGTCCCCGGGAGCGCCCAGGGGAGGACCACCAGCGCGTCCACCAGCCGCCGCCCCGGGAAGCTCCGCCGCACCAGAAGGTACGCCGTCGCGAAGGCGAACGCCACGTTGGCCAGCGTCGCCACCGTCGCCATGCGCAGCGAGTTGAGCACCGGGACCAGCCGCTCCGGCTGCGCGAGGAGGGCGCGGTACCCCGCCGCGGAGTACTCCGGGGGGAGGATCTCGGTGGTCCACGTCCCCTCCGGGACGAAGGAGACCAGGAGCACCGTGGCGTGGGGGAGGAGGAGGAACCCCACCCCCAGGAGGGCGAGCAGGGAGAGGAGCGCCGATCCCCGCCCCCCGCCGGCCCGCCCCGCCCCCTTGGACGCCCCGGTGTAGGAGCGCGCCCCCTCGTAGCGCTGCAGGAGCACCAGGAAGAGGAGGGAAGCCAGGGCGAGCACGGTGGCCTCCACCGCGACCAGCCCCTCCTCCCCGTTCAGCTTGCTGGCGTAGAGTTGGGTGGTCAGCACCCGGAACCCCCCGCCGAAGACGTACGGAGCGCTGAACGAGGCCATGGAGGTCATGAACACCAGGAGCGCCGCCCCCCCGAGCGCCGGAGCCAGGAGGGGGAGGGTCACCCGGCGCAGGGTGGTCCACCGCCCCGCCCCCAGCGCCGCCGCGGCCTCGGCGTACGAGGCGTCCAGCCGCGCCAGCCCCGCCGAGGTGAAGAGGTAGAAGTACACGTACATGGTGTACGCGTGCACCAGCAGGACCGCCCATGGCCCGGTGAGCCTCCAGGGCGGCTCCGCCAGCCCCAGCGCCGCCTGCACCCCGCGCGTCAGGAAGCCGCTCTCTCCGTACAGGAAGAGGAAGGAGATGGTTCCCACCAGCGGGGGGAGGAGGACGGGCATCGCCGCCAGCGCCCCCAGCACCCGCCGGCCCGGGAACTCCCGCCGGGCAAAGAGGAAGGCGAGCGGGATCCCGATCCCGGCGGAGAGCGCCACGCTGGCCAGGGAGATCCACACACTGGCCCAGAGCGCCCCGCGCTCCGCCCCGCTCCCCCAGAAGCGCGCCCAGTGCTCCCCGGTGATCCGCCCCCCCTCGGTCACGCTGTCGCGCAGCACGAACAGGTTGGGGTACAGCACCAGCCAGAGGAGGATCCCGGCCACGGGGATCGCCAGCAGCAGCGTCCCGCGGCTCACTCCGTCACCCCGCACGGTCGCCCCCGATCCGCTTGGCCAGGAACAGGTCCGGCCTCCCCGGGCCGCTGGCGTCCGGCATCACCCCCGTGATCACGAAGCCCAGGCGCTGGTACACCTCGTAGGGGTGGTCCCGCAGGTTGCGGATCCGCGCCAGGTGGCCCAGGACGTCAGGGTACAGGTCCACGCCGCCCAGTGAGGTCTGCCCGGACATGTCGTCGCTGCCGAGCCACAGGGTGATCCCCCCGGCGTCGGCGGTGCGCCGCTCCAGCGCCGCCACCAGCGCCCGGGCGATCCCCCGCCGCCGGTGCGCCGCGTGCACCACCAGCGGGTGCAGCTCCCAGACAAGGCCGTCGTACTGCCGGATCCCGCCGATCCACCCCACCACCCGTCCCTCCGGATCCCGCGCGGCCAGGGAGATCCGGTCCGGCGCGAACGACTCCCGCACCTCCGCCAGCGCCGAGTCCAGGTCCGGCCAGGCCTCCGGCCAGTACTCCCGGAACCCCTCCACCAGGAGCTCCGCCGCCTGCACGACGGCGTCCCCGTCCTCCGGGACCAGGTCGGCGATCCGCACCTCCGGCTCCACCGGGTCACTCCCCCGCCGCGAAGGCGATCAGGGGCGGACCGGGAGCGGGGCGGACCGCCACCGGCTCCCCCACCCGGGCATCCGCCACACCGCCCTGCACCAGCACCTCCGCCCCCTCGACGGCAACCCGGTAGAAGGACGCCGCCCCGGCGAAGCGCCGGTCCAGCACCCGCCCCGGGAGCGCCGTGTTGTCCCCCTCCGTAGACTCCGGGAGGATGCGCAGCGCCTCCGGGCGGACCATCAGCCGCACCGTGGCGCCGGGCGCGGGGGCGCCGTCGCCCGCGCGCGCCTCCCAGCGCGCGCCCCCCTCCAGCCGGCAGACCACCCGGTCGCTCTCCCTGGACTCCACCACGGCGGGGAGGAAGTTGGCGCGCCCGATGAACCCCGCCACGAAGGCGTTGGCCGGCGCCCCGTACAGCGCCTCGGGCGTGCCGTGCTGCTGCAGCCGTCCCCGGTCGAGCACCGCCACCCGGTCAGCCAGGGCGAACGCCTCCTCCTGATCGTGCGTCACGAACACCGCGGTGATCCCCAGCTCCTTGAGGAGGGCGCGCAGCTCCACCCGGGTCCGCTCCCGGAGCCCGGCGTCCAGGTTGGAGAGGGGCTCGTCCAGGAGGAGGAGGCGCGGCTCGGGGGCCAGGGCCCGGGCCAGGGCAACGCGCTGCTGCTGCCCCCCCGAGAGCTCCTGCACCCGCCGCCTCCCGTACCCCGCCAGCTCCACCCGCTCCAGCGCCCGCTCGGCCCGGCGCGCCACCTCCGCC
>DATAAL010000824.1:0-3319 GCA_036260145.1 Longimicrobiaceae bacterium
GCGCTCCCCCCGCTGGTGATCACGTCCTCCACCACCACCACGCGGTGCGGGCGGAGGGGGGCGAGGTGCTGGGCGTGCTGGCGCTGGTGGACCGGGAGTCCGGGGGGAGGGAGGCGGTGGAGGCGGAGGGGTGCTCCGTCCTCGCCCTGTTCAGCGTTTCCGAGCTGCTCGCCGCGGCCGGGGAAAGGGTCTAGCGATCGAGCGCTGGGCCCCGGCGGCGGTGGAGGCGCCGCGCCGGCGCGGGAGAGCGCAGTAAGGGGGACCGCCGAGCGGCGGTCCCGTTGCGCTCGACCGACCTCGGGCATATTTTGCGACACGAATAGGAGAAGACCCTGCGGTTCCCTTCTCTCCCGCGGCGGGATCCAGCCCGCGGGCTCCCCCTTCCTTACAGGAACATCGTTCTATGTCCTGCTCACGCGCAGCCGTGCTCCTGCTCTGCGCTGCGGTGGCGGCCGGCGTGCCGGCACCCTCCGCCGCGCAATCGCAGGCCGACGTCCCGCGGATCACCTACCGGGAGCGCACCCTCCCCAACGGCCTCCGGCTGTACACCATCTCCGACCGGACCACCCCTACCGTGGCGGTGACGGCCTGGTACGGCTTCGGCACCCGGGACGACCCGCCCGGGCGGAGCGGGATGGCCCACCTCGTCGAGCACCTGATGTTCCAGGGCTCGCGGAACGTGAAGCCCAACCAGATGGTGGAGATCGCGGAGGACGCGGGGTGGCCCAACTTCCCCGGGAGCCAGTCCACCATCGAGTACGACGCCCTCAGCGTCTACCAGGAGGTCCCGTCCGGCTCCCTGGAGCGCTTCCTGTGGGCGGAGGGCGACCGCCTGCGGGGGCTGGTGATCACCGACAGCCTGCTGAACTTCGAGCGCGAGGCGGTCGCCGGGGAGATCCGCCGGGAGGTCCTCGACCCGCCGTACGGCGGGCTCCCGGTCCGGCTGCAGCGGGAGTCCTTCACCCGGCACCCGTACCGCAACCTGGGCTCCGGGAACCTCGACGAGCTGGGGCGCATCACGCTGGAGGAGGTCCGCGCCTTCAACGCGCGCTTCTCCCGCCCGGACAACGTGGTGCTGATCGTGGTGGGCAACTTCGACGCGGCGCAGCTCGACCGCTGGGTGGATCGTTACTTCGGCTCGATCCCCCGCCCCGCTACCCCGCTGCGGCGGGAGCGGGTGGAGGAGCCCGCGCGCACCGCGGAGCGCCGGGTGACGGAGTACACCCGGGGGCGGGCTCCGGCGGTGGGGATCTCCTTCCCCGCCCCGGCGTGGAACAGCCCGGACATCGCCGCCCTGCGGATCGCGCGGCAGATGCTGGCCTCCCCCGGCTCCGCGCGCCTGACCCGGCTGGTGCAGCAGCAGCGGATCGCGACACGGGTCGCCGTCTTCCTCCCGCCCCGCCAGGCTCCGGGACTGCTCACCCTGGAGGCGTACGGCACCCCGGAAACCACCGCGGAGCAGCTGGAGCAGGCAATGCGCGCGGAGATCGCCCGCCTCCGCGACGAACCGGTCCCCGAGGCGGACCTGGAGCGGATCAAGAACCTGCTGGTGACGGAGCGGCTCCGGCAGATGGAGACGCACGTCGACAAGGCGACCACGCTGGGGCTGGCGATCACCGTGCAGGGCGACCCGGAGTGGGCCAACACCTGGATCGCGCAGCTCCGGGCCGTGACCGCCGCGGACATCCAGCGGGTGATGCGGAAGTACGCCGCCGACAGCAACCTGGTAATCCTGCACTACCTCCCCGAGTCGGCCCGCAGCGCGGGGCAGCGTCCGGCCGGGGCCGAAAGGGGGAATCGATGATCCGCAACGGAACCCGCCGTCCGGGGAGGCTCCGCGCCGTGCTCGCCGCCTGGGCGGCGGCGGTCGCGCTCTCCCCCGCCCTCGCGGCGCAGGAGACGCCGCCGCCCCCGTCCCCGTCGTCCCCTCCCTTCGCCCTCCCACTCGTGGAGCGGACGCTCCCCAACGGGCTGCGGGTGGTGGTGGCCGAGCAGCACGACATCCCGCTGGTGGCCGCGCACGTGGTGGTCCGCACCGGCGCCGAGGCCGACCCGGACTCGCTCGGCGGACTGGCCTCCCTGGTGGCCGGCCTGGTTCCGCGCGGCACCCAGTCGCGCCCCGGGCCACAGGTCACGCAGGCGCTGATCCTGCAGGGCACCCCCAGCATGGCCGCCCTGGCGGACTGGGACCTCTCCCGCGTCACGGCCCTCGCCTCCGCCTCGCGCTTCCCGGCGGTGCGGAGATCCTGGCCGAGAGCGTGCTCCGTCCCGCCTTCGCGGAGCAGGAGGTGCGGAACTTCGGTTCCCTTCTCGCGCAGCGGGCGCAGGACCGCTTCTCCGACCCGGCCTTCCTGGCGGAGTACGCCGCGGCGCGCCTGGTGTACGGGGCCGCCGCGTACGGGCGCCCGGTCATCGGGACGCCAGAGTCGCTGGCCCGCATCACCCGGGACGAGGTAGTGCGCTTCTACCAGACCCACTACCGCCCCGACAACGCCGTGCTGGTGATCTCGGGGGACATCCGGCCCGACTCCGCCTTCGCCCTCGCGGAGCGGCTCTTCGGCGGGTGGGCCCGGCCCCCCGCGCCGCTCCCGGCGCCGCCGGCCGTCCGGGCGGCGCCCAGCGGGGCCAGCGCGGTCCTGGTGAACGTCCCCGACATGGCGGGAGCCACGCTGGCGGTGGCGCAGCCCGGGGTGGGGCTGGGCGACCCCGACTACTTCCGGGCGCTGGTCGCCAGCACGATCCTGGGCGGGGGGTACACCTCGCGCCTGAGCCGCCAGCTGCGCGTGAACCGCCCCCTGGCCGAGGAGCTGCGCACCTGGGTGGACGCCCGCCGTGGCGGCGGTCTCCTGTACGCCACCGCCGCCACGGACAGCGCCGCCTCCGCCCCGGAGATCGCCTCCGCCCTGGCCGGGGGGCTGGGGGACCTGGCCCGGGGGGGGATGGCGGCGGATTCGGAGCTGGTGCTGCGGCGCGGCTTCATCGTGGCGCAGCTCGCCCGCGAGGTGGAGACCGTCGAGGGGCTCGCGAACCGGGTGGGGGCGATGGCGGCGCGCGGGGTGGGGCCGGACCGCCTGAACCGGACCGTGCAGGAGCTGCAGGAGGTGGATGCCGCTGATGTGCGGCGGTTCGCCGGAGCCCACGCCGCGGGTACCCGGGTGGTGGTGGTGGGCGACGCCCGGCTGATGCAGGCGGAGCTGCGCCGGCGCTTCCCGGACCTGGTGGTGATCTACTCCGGAGAGCTGGACCTGGGGTCGGTCGACCTGCGCCGGAAGCCCGGGGGAGAGTAACGCGGCTCATACCCCCGGCAAACGGCCCGTCC
>DATAAL010000825.1:0-31415 GCA_036260145.1 Longimicrobiaceae bacterium
CACGGCCAGGAGGGAGACGATGAGGTCGGGGGAGCGCTCCAGGCAGACGCCGACACGCACCTCGGGGGCGACGCCGCGGCGGCGGAGGAGGTGGGCGAGGCGATTGGCGCGGCGCTCCAGGCGGGCGTAGGTGAGGCGCTCGGGTCTGGAGACCAGGGCCACAGCATCGGGGGTGCGCCCGGCCTGCTCCGAGAAGATCTCGTGCACGCACCGGAGGGGGCGGGATGCCAGCGCGGCCGCGCGCCGTCCGGACAGCACGACCTCCCGGTCGGCGCCGCCCGGGGAGAGGAGCTCCGAGCAGCGTCTCCGCGGATCCGCGACGGCGGCCTCCACGACCGCCCGATAGTGCTCCAGGAGCCTCCCGACCGTCTCCGCGTCGAGCAGATCCGCGTCGTACTCCGCGTGGCTCCGCTCCTCGTCGATGGTGAGGGTCAGGTCGAACAGGCTCTCCCGGCCCGGCAGGAGGAGCTCGGTGGCCTCGATCCCCTCCAGGAGCGAGGCGTCCGCGCGCGTCTGCGGGCTGTGCTTGACGAAGAACACCTGCACGAGCGGGGTGTAGCTCGGGCTGCGCTCCGGCTGCAGCTCCTCCACCAGCCGGTGGAAGGGGACGTCCTGGTGCTCGCGCGCCTCGCGCGCCACGGCGCTCGCGCGCCGGACCAGCTCGTCGAAGGGAGGGTCGCCCGAGAGGTCGACGCGGAGGACGACGGTGTTCACGAAGAACCCGATCAGCGGACGCAGGCGCGGGTCGGTGCGTCCCGCCATGGGAACG
Source organism: Longimicrobiaceae bacterium (assembly GCA_036260145.1). GTDB lineage: Bacteria > Gemmatimonadota > Gemmatimonadetes > Longimicrobiales > Longimicrobiaceae > JAFAYN01. The sequence goes on from DATAAL010000825.1 coordinate 770, forward strand.
CCGATCACTACGTCCTCGTGCCCACAGTACACCCCCAGGAGCGCCGCGTACGCCGCCAGGAGGAACTCGAACGAGGTGGCGCCCAGCGCGCGGGCCTGCGACCGCGCCCGTTCCAGGAGGTCTCCCGCCTCCCGCAGGGGGAGCCGCTCCCCCCGGAACCTCTGGACCGGGGGGCGCGGCCGACCGACCGACAGGTCCAGCACAGGAGGGATCCCGGCCAGCCGGCGCTTCCAGTAGGCGAGGTCCTCCCGGAAGCGCTCTCCCTGCATCCGCTCCCGCTCCCACCCGGAGAGCCCGGCGTACTGCATCGGCAGCTCCGGCAGGTGGGCCGGCCGGCCGTGCAGGGAGGCGTTGTAGAAGGTGGAGAGCTCCCGGAACAGCACGTTCAGCGACCAACCGTCGGAGACGAGGTGGTGCATCACCACCAGGAGGAGGTTCTCCTCGGCAGACAGGGGGAAGAGGAGGAGCCGGCAGAGCGGCCCGCGCTCCAGGTCGAAACGGCGCCACGCCTCCGCGGCTGCCTCCCGGAGGGCCGCCGGCTCCCGGAGGGCGGGGGGGTGCGCCTCCATGCTCCGGACCTGCAGGATCTCCCGCACGAGGCGCTGCGGGGCGATCACCTGCACGGGCTCGCCCCCGCGCTCGGCGAAGGTGGTACGCAGCACGTCGTGCCGCCTGACCACCTCGGCCAGCGCGTGCTCCAGGACCGCCACGTCCAGCCTCCCCCGCAGGCGCAGGAGATGGGCGACGTTGTACAGGGGCCCGGTGGGGTCCATGCGGTGGACGATCCACAGCCGCTGCTGCGCCGGCGAGAGGGGGGCCAGGACGACGCCGTCCGGTTCTGTGGCGGGATAGGCCAAGGGAGCACGCCTCCTTCCAGCGTTGCGTCAGTCGATCCGCTTCAGGGCGCCGGAGCTGACCTCCAGCTCCAGCCCCTGGCCGACCGAGGTGATCCCCACCAGGATCCGGCAGCGGCCGCGGAGCTGCACGACGTAGCCGGAGACGCCCCGGAAGGGGCCACTGGTGACCACCACGCGATCTCCCTCCGTCACCAGCGGCCGGAGAACAGGTGCGGTCCCCGTCTCTTCCACCACCCGGACCACGGTCCGGATGCTCTCCAGCTCCTCGTCGGGGATGGGTGCCGGCCGGCCGTTGGTCCGGATGATCGTGCTGACGCCCGGCGTGGTGAGGACGGTGTGCACGTCGCGAACGGTGAAGCGGGCGAAGACGTATCCGGGAAAGACCGGCCACGCCACCACCTTCCTGCGGTCCTTCCACTGGCTCGTCCGCCGCACGAGGGGGAGGTAGCTCTCGAATCCCCGCCGCCGCAGCCTCTCCGCGGTCTGCTTCTCGTGGCGCGCCCGGGTGTAGCACGCATACCAGCGAGGAGCAGAGTCTAAATGCTCACCTGGTGTCCCAATAGGATCTACAACCATGATGGGGGTGTGGTTGTGGACCAGGAGAGCCCGTCACCCAGGGTCAGGCGGAATGCACCGGACCAGGCAAGGTTCTCTGCGCCAGAGCTCCGGGATGAGGGGGTGGGGCGTTCGGTGTGGGATGGGCCGCGGCCCGTCTCCGGACAGCGGCCGGAGGAGCCTGCCGGCGTGGCGGACCGGGAGCCGGAGCGGAGGGGTCGGCCGGGCTACCTGGTGGCGCTGCTCTCCGCGAGGCGGGAGGAAACGGACTTCGCGAAGAACGCCGCCACCAGGTGCATCAGGATCACATGGACGTTCTCCACGTATCCGTAGTCGTCACTCCGGACCACCACCGCGTGATCCGCGAGCCTCGCAGCCTCCCCTCCGTCCTTCCCGAGGAGCGCGACCGTCCAGGCGCCGCGCGACTTCGCCACCTTCAGACCCTCCAGGACGTTGGGGGAGTTGCCGCTCACGCTGATCGCCACCACCAGGTCGTCGGCGGTGACGAGGTTCCTGATCTGTTCGGAGAAGACCTCCCGGTACTCGATGTCGTTGGCGAGCGCCGTGAGCCAGGGGACGTTGTCCACCAGTGTGGAGACGCGGAACCTGGGGATGCCGCTCTCCCCCCGGTTGAGGCGCGCCGTGGTGGCCAGGTCGCAGGCGAAGTGCGACGCCGCCGCCGCGCTCCCGCCGTTCCCCATCAGGAAGACGCGGTTCTGGTCCCGATAGGCCCGTTGGAAGTACTCGATGAGTACGGCGACCTGGGGGACAGAGATCCCGCCGGCCAGCTGCAGGAAGTCCGCGAGGTAGCTCCTGGCGAAGTCCAGGCGGGGATCGGCCGCGATAGTGAGTTCGGAACTTTGCATCATCGGGTCCTCTCGGTAGGGGGCGGATCGCTGGGTGATGGCGTCGGTGCGCCCGGGGATGGGGGCGGGGTCTCCCAGGCGAGGATGAGCTCGGCCGCCTCGGACAGGTCGGAGACCACGGGGCAGGCTCCGTCCAGGCCGGCAGTGGCCAGGGCGCCGCTCTCCCCCGCGCCGCGGCCGGTGCGCACCAGGATCCCTCGGGTCCCTACCGCGCATGCCGCCTGGAGGTCGCTCGCCGCGTCTCCGACCAGGTAGCAGCGCGCCAGGTCCAGCCCGTACCGCCGCGCCGCCTCCCGCAGCATCCCGGGGGCGGGCTTGCGGCACACGCACCCATCCCGCGGGTGGTGCAGGCACACGTAGCTGGCGTCCACCCTCCCCCCTTCGGCCAGGAGGTGGGCGATCACCTGGCCGTGGATGGCCAGCGCGTCCTCCTGCGAGACGATCCCGCGCCCCACCATCGACTGGTTGCTGATCAGGATGATCCGCGCGTCGAGCCGGCCCAGCCTCTGCACGGCCTGCGCGGCGCCGGGGAGGAAGCGCACCTCGGAGGGAGACTTGACGTAGTCGTCCCGGTTCTCGATCACCACTCCGTCGCGGTCCAGGAAGATCGCCGTGCCAGGGCCGGGAGCGGGGTCCTTCGGCGTGGTCCAGGAGGCGAGCCCCCCCGACACCTCCACCTGGTGCAGGCTTCGAGGAGAGGGACCCGGCGTGCCGCCGGGAGCCGTCCTCTTCCCCCCCACGTCGGGGAGGAGGGCATCGATCTCCCGCACGGAGCGCAGCGAGTAGCCGGCCGCCGCCAGCACCGCCCCCAGGGAGCCCGCCAGGAGGATCATCAGGGAGAGCCCCGAGCCGCGCTCCGTCCCCACCACCCCGCCGAAGAGCCCGGCGAGCTCCCGCCCCGGCTTCAGCGCCGGCTCGAAGACCTCGTCCGCCAGCACCCCGGAGGCGAACATCGCCAGCGGGATCCCGGCCTGCGTGATCAGGCGGCGGATCGCGAAGACGCGCCCCTGCAGGCTCGCCGGGACCTTGGTCTGCCAGATCGACTCGCCCGAGCCGTTCACCACGGGAATGAGGAGGGAGTGGGCGAACATCCCGAGCGCCCACACGGCGGGCTGTCGGCCGAGACCGATGAGGCAGGCGCCCAGCAGGTTGCAGAGCACCATCCCGCCGAGCACCCCATGGATGCGCCGGCGGGGCCCGCCCCACACGCTCATCAGGAGCCCCCCGGTCACCCCCCCGATCCCCCCGGCGGAGAGGACGCTGCCGAGCGCCGCGGCATCGTCCTCCGTGCGGGCGAGGACCATGGGCGAGAGCGCGGCGAGCGCCAGGGAGCTCAGGACGTTCAGGCTCAGGAAGAGGAGCTGCAGCTCGCGGAGGGACGGGTGGTGGAAGATGTAGCGGAAACCGAAGAGGGAGTCCTCGCGGACCGAGCGGCCCCGCGGGCCGTCGCGCACCCTCCTGGCGGGCTCCGGGATGCGCACCAGCAGGAGCGTCGCCACGGCGAAGCAGGCACCCAGCGCCTGCAGGGTGAAGAGGGTGGGTAGCCCCGCGCGGCTGGTCAGCAGACCGGCGATCATGGGGGCGGCGATCACCGAGGCCGAGCTGCCCAGGGAGAGCATCCCGCTGGCACGGGCGTAGTGCTCCCGGTCCACCATCATCGTGATGGCCGCGGAGAGCGCGGGGAAGTGGAAGGCCTGCAGCACCCCGGTGATCCCCCCCACCACGTAGATGTGCCACATCTCCAGCACCCCCTCCGCGTGGAGGAGGAGCACGCACCCCGCGAGCACCCCGGCCAGGGCGTCGCTCACGAGCAGCACCCCCCTCCGGCTCCACCGGTCCACCAGCACCCCGGCGAACGGGCTGATGAGCAGGGCCGGCCCGTAGGTGGAGACGCCCATCAGCGTGAGCGGCAGGACGCTGCCGGTTCGTTCCCAGGCCCAGAGCGCCAGCGTGAACTGCATCATCCCGGCGCCCAGCATCAGCGCGACCTGCCCGAGCCAGAGGAACGAGAACGACTCCATCCCGCCGAAGCTGCGGCGGTCGTGGTCCCGCCGGTCGCCACGGGCGGAGAGTCCCGAGGCGAACCCACACATGGCTATGTAGTAGAAAGAGATCATCGCGCCGGGACCGATTCGGGAGATCGGATCCGGGAGGACGGCTAGATCCCGGCCGTGACGGGGGGGCGGGGCTCCGCGCGGGCACTGGCGAGGATCTCCCGGTAGGCCGCCAGCGTGGACGCGACCATGCTCTCCGCGCTGAGGTGGCGCTCCACGAACTCGCGGCCGCGGCGGGCCAGCTCCGCGGCCCGGTCCCGGTCCCGGAGGAGGTCGAGGATCGCTCCGGCGAGCGCTTCCGCGTCGCGTACGGGGACGAGCCAGCCGTTCCCGCCGTGCTCCACGATCTCCTCGATCCCCCGTGTGCGCGTGCCGACGACGGGCCGCTCCACCGCCATGGCCTCCAGCACCGCCAGCCCGAAGCCTTCCACGTGGCTGGGCTGCACCACCAGGTCGGCGGCGGCGTACACCTCCGGCATCTCCTCCTGCGTCCACGCCGCCTCCCTGAGGATCACCACCTCGCCCAGCCCCCGGGCCTCGATCTCCCGCCGCACGGCGGCCAGGTAGTCGAGGGAGGCGGAGTGGCAGCTCCCGTTGACCAGGGCGCGCACGTCCGGCACCTCGGCGGCCACCCGGGACATGGCCCGGATGAACTCCAGGATCCCCTTGCGCTCCTTGAAGCGCCCCACGAGCAGCACCAGGGGCTGGCGCTCCCCCACCCCGAGCGCGGCGCGCACCCTCCCCCCCGGGACCCCCGGGGCGAACCGGCTCACGTCCACGCCGTAGTGGATGAGGCGCACCCGTTCCGGGGGCGTGCCGTATCGCAGGGCCTGCCGGAAGAAGAAGCGGCTCCCCGCCACCAGCAGGTCGTAGGGGAGGTGCCCGCAGACCAGCCGCGACTTCCCCTCCCCCATCGGGTCCCGCTCCGGCTCGGTCTCGTGCAGGGAGACCACCAGTGGGCACCCGAGGCTCCCTTTCATCATGGCGCCGAGCACGGCGGACACCTGGCAGTGGGCGTGGACCACCTCCACCCGCCGCCCCGCCAGGAGCTCCGAGAACTCCCGGAGCAGGCCGAACACGCATTCCTCCCAGGGGACCCGGTCGGCGCGGTCGAGGAAGGCGCGGTAGCGGCAGGTCCGCAGGACCGCCACCCCGTTCAGGCACTCCCTCTCCGGCCAGTCAGGGCGGAGCCGGTCCGTCAGGACGGCCACCTCGTGGCCGCGCGCCGCCAGCCCCTCCGCCAGGACGCGGACGTGCGTCTCGCCCCCGCCGATGGCCGGGAAGTAGGCGGGAGCGACGAGCAGGACGTTCATAGGATCACCGCGTGCAGGAGAGCTCTCGTCCCCCGTGGTCCTGGAGGAGCGCGCCGAGCTCCTCGCGCGCCTGCTCGACGGAGCGGAAGTGGACGCTGCGCAGGCCGAGCCTGCGCGCCGCGTAGACGTTGCGCGGGTCGTTGTCCACGTAGACCGTGGTGGCGAGGGTGGCGCCCAGGCGCTCCACCGCCCGCAGGAAGAGGCTCTCCTCTGGCTTCTTCAGCCCCTCCTCGGCCGAGCAGACCACCACGTCGAAGTACCCGCCGATGTCCGGCCGGTCCTGCAGCCAGCGCCGGAACCCCAGGTGGTTGTCCGTCAGCATCCCCAGCCGGTACCGCCCCCGCAGCCAGGAGAGGAGCTCCGCCATCCCGGGGGGGACGGCGTAGGCATCCTCCACCGCCTGCCACCACGCCAGCCACTCCTCGCGGGGGCCCCGCCAGAGCGCCGGGCGCATCGCCTCCCGGACCGCCTCCACGGTGGTCAGCCCCAGGTCGAGCTCCGGGTTCCTCGGGTTGTCGTAGAAGTGCTCTGCGATCAGCCGCGGGGGGGGGACGAGGAAGTGGGGCTCGTAGCTCCGGGCCAGCGAGAACACCGCGTCCAGGTCCACGCTGGCCACTACGCCGTCGAAGTCGAAGAGGATCGCCTCGGTAGCCACGCGCCCGCTCACCCCGTCCGGGCGTCCCTGAGGATGAAGCTCTGTCCGTGCCACCCCAGCGGGACGAACGTCTCGGGGCGGAGCCCCCCCGGGTTCCTCTCCAGGAACTCCGCGAACGCCCTCCGCTCCCCCCTGGCGGGATCGGCGCCGAAGATGTTCCAGTCGTCGAAGACCAGGATGGAGCGGTCCCGCAGCAGCTCTCTCACGAAGTCGAGCACCCGCCGCGTGGAGTCGTAGAGGTCACAGTCCACCAAGACGATGGCCGCCTCCCGCAGCCCCAGCCGCTCCCGCGTGGCGGGGTTCAGCGTGTCGTGGAAGTACCCCTCCACCAGCCGGATGCGGGAGAGGTCGGCGCCGTGCGCGGCGAGCCGGGCGAGGACCTCCTCCCGGCTGGAGACGAACATCCCCGCCTCCAGCCGGTCCACCCCCGTCAGGGTGTGCATCGGGGCATCGTCGGCCCCGTCCGGCTCGGGGAGCCCGGCGAAGGAGTCGAAGCCGAAGAAGCGCATCTCCCCCAGCCCCAGGCGCTCCGCCTCGCGGTAGGCGTGCAGGAGGGAGTGTCCCTGGAAGACCCCGAACTCCAGGTAGTCTCCCGAGGTGGCACCCAGCTCCCTCAGCTTCTCGAAGCAGCGGCTCAGCCCCTCGGTGGTGTGCGGGCTGAGCACCAGGAAGTCCGACGAATCGATCATGGCGGGTCTCCGGGGACCGTGGCGTTGCGGAAGGGGAGCGGAGGTGCCCCCGCGCGTGTCACCGGCCGGCGGGCGCCGGCTCCCTGGGCTGGGTGAAGGGCTCGTTCCAGACGGTGTAGCGGATGTGCTCGGGGCGGATGAACCTCGCACAGTGCCGGTAGAGCCGCTCCGGCGAGTACCCCCGCGAGGCCAGGTAGGCGTTGAGGTGGAACTCCCCCGAGAGGTGGTCCACCCGGTGCAGGCACCCGCTCCCGAACAGGATCTCGTACTCTGCCCCCTCGCAGTCGATCTTGAGGAGCCTGCACCGGTCGATGCCGTGCTCCCGGAAGATCCCGTCCAGGGTGACCGACTCCACCTCGAATCGGGAGGAGCCCGGGAGGTCGTCGTCGCCGCCGTGGGCGGTGGCTCCTGCAGAGTTCAGCCCGAAGTGCACTGTGAGACGGAGCGGCTTCCCGTCCCCGGAGACCGCGCGGTTGAAGGCCCGCACGCTGGTGATCCCGTTAGCCTCCAGGTTCCAGAGGAGGTGGCGGTAGTTGTCGGGAACGGGCTCGTAGGCGTAGATGACGACTTCCGGATGGAGACGGGCCAGGTACATGGAGAAGAGGCCCACGTGCCCTCCGACGTCGAGCACCACGTCCCCCTCCCGGAAGGGGATCCCGCCGAGGCCGTACTGGTCGCTCCTCAGCTCGCCCACGATGTGCTCCACCGCGCCGGAGAACTCGAAGTCGCGGACAAGGAGCCTCACCCCACCGATCTCGTACTCGCGCGTTACGGTGCCGAAGCTGGTGGTCATGCCGGGGAATCCCTCTCTGGCGGGTTCATGCCTGGTGGATCACCCTGGTCCCCTCGGCCTCCAGGCCGAACGGGAACTCGGGGAGGAGGCGGAGCGCCTCCCGCACGCGGTCCTGGCGCTCCGGGGGGCAGTAGAGGAGCAGGTACCCCCCGCCGCCCGCGCCGCAGACCTTCCCCCCGAAGGCCCCGGCACTGCGGGCGGCCTCGTAGATCCGGTCGATGGTGGCGTTGCTGATGCGGCTGGCGAGCCGCTTCTTGAACTCCCACCCCCAGTGGAGGAGGCGTCCGAAGTCGTCGAACCGCTCCGCCAGGAGGTGGCCGCGGGCCTCCTCCGCCAGGTGCTTCAGCTCGCGCAGGGCGCTGCACCCCGCGACGGCGTTCCGCGCCTGCTCGCGGAGGATGGCCTCCCCCTCCCGCTCCAGCCGGGTGGAGAAGAGCATCAGGTTGCGGCCGAAGCGGAGGCGCTGCTCGGGGGTGAGCCCGAGCGGCTCCACGTCGATCCGCCCGTCCACGTTGAAGCGGAGGAAGCACTGCCCCCCGTAGGAGGCGATGTACTGGTCCTGGACGCCGATGGGCCGGCCGAGCACGTCGACCTCCACCTCGCACGCATGGCGGGCAAGCATCTCCGGATCGGCCGGGGTCCCCAGGAGGGTGTAGAGCCCGTTCAGCAGCCCGATGATCACCGCGCTCGAGGACCCCAGCCCCGAGCCGGTGGCGGGGACGTCGCCCGAGGTGGCCACCTCCACCCCGCCCGTGATCCCGGCCCTGCGCAGCGACTCGCGGATCAGGTCGTGCCGGAGCTCGTCGACGTGCTCCACCAGCTCCGTCCGGGTGTGCTGCACCCGGATCCGTCCATCCACGCGGCTCCGCACCGTCACGTGGACGAACTTGTCGATCGTGGTGCTCAGCACGCACCCGCCCTCCCGCAGGTAGAACTCGCGGAAGTCGGTGCCTCCCCCGAAGAAGCTGATCCGCAGCGGGGTCCGGGAGACCACCACCGACGCGCTCTCGCGGCGGGTGGTCGGGATGGCATAGGCATGCGTGGCGCTCATGACTAGCCCCTCACCACCGGAAGGTTGCCGAGCTGCACCAGGGGCGTGGTCTCGCGCAGCATGAAGGCGCCGGCCAGGTCGCACTGCAGCCTGCGCACGCTCTCGCGGATGCAGCCGGCCGAGTTGAGGCCGGGGCTCCACCCCAGCGCCCGGATGCGGGAGAGGTCGGAGAGGAGGCTCGGCACGTCGCCCGCCCACCCGACCCTCCCGCCCGCGGCGGCGATCTCCGTCACCCCCACCAGCCCCATCTCCTCCACCACGATGCGGGCGATCTCCGTCGCCCGGACGGTGTCGAGGTTCCCGACGTTGTAGACGTGGCACCCCTCGCCGGGGGCGCCGGCGTGCGCGCAGAGGAACGCATCCACAGCGTGGTCCACCAGGAGGTAGTTGCGGGCCTGCTCCCCGTCGCCCAGGATCTCCAGCCGCTCCGGGTTCTCGAGGAGCCGGTGGATGAAGTCCCGCAGGATCCCGCGCTTCATCCGCCCGCCGACGATGTTGCTGAGCCGGAGGATCACGGAGCGGAGGCCGAAGAGGTGGCTGTACGCCCGGATCAGGGCCTCGCACGCCACCTTGCTCGCGCCGTAGAGGGAGACCGGCAGGAGCGGCGTGGCGTATTCCCGCAGCGGCATCTCCTGCTGGTCGCCGTACACCAGCTGGCTGGAGGTGAAGACCAGGTCCCGGACCCCCTGCTGCTGCATGGCCTCCAGCAGGTGCCAGGTGGCCACGGTGCCCTGCTCCAGGTCCGCCGTCCGCTGGGTCCCGCTGGCGCGCGTGTCGGTGAAGGCCGCCAGGTGGAAGACCACCTCGTGCCCGGCGAGGGCCTGCGAGAGCCGCTCGGAGTCCCTCAGGTCCCCCTGCACGAACTCGAGCCGCCCCTTGCGATAGTCCCCCCACCACCGGTTGGCCTTCACGGCGGCCGTGTCGTAGACGGTGATGGTGCACCCGTGCTCCCAGAGGCGGTCCACCAGGTGGCTCCCGATGAACCCCATCCCTCCGGTGACGAAGCACCGGGCCGACCGGTCGAGCTCTCTTCCGTACATGACGGGCCTCCTACGATGGGTGTCCCACGCTCGCCCTCACCTCCGCCACGTAGTCGATGAGCGCCTGCACGCTCGGGTGCGCCTGCACGAAGACGTAGTCGTCCTCGAACTGCATCCCGAAGGTGTTCTCGATCTCGATGACCAGCTCGATGAAGCCGAGGGAGTCCACGTTCAGGTCCCGCTCCAGCGAGTCCGTCGGCCGGACCTCGGACGGATCCCGCGGCGGGATGCTGATCCGGGCGATCGTCTGCAGGATGAACGGGGTGATCTCCGCGACGGGAGTGCGTTCCTGTACCGGGCTCATGATCTCCTTCCTGCGGGGTAGGGGGTGGCCGGGCCGAAGTGTCGGAGGTGAGGTCAGGCGCGGGGTCCGAGGGTACGCAGGTGCCGGCGGCACATCAGGAGCGCGAGCGCGGAGGGGCCGTCCGGGATCCGTCCCGTCTGCGCCATCCAGAGCGCCCTCCGCCAGGGGACGGGGACCATCCGCAGCAGCTCGGTGCGCTCGGGGTGGTGCGCTCCCAGGGAGACGCCGGTGGCCAGGTACACCTCGGAGCGCTCGCTGCTGGAGCCGGTGCTGGCGTAGAACGCCCCCACGCGCCGCCACTCGTCCGCCTCGCCGCCTGCCTCCTCGCGCAGCTCCTCCCGCGCGGTGCGCCGCGCCGGCACGCCCTCCCGCAGCCGCCCGGCGGGGAGCTCCCAGCACCAGCGGCGTACGGGGTGCCGGTACTGGCGCAGGAGCACCACCTGGCCGGCGTGCGTGACCGCCACCACCAGCACGGAGCCGGGGTGCTCCTGGTAGGTGTAGATAATGCGCTCCCCCAGGTGGGTGACCACCTGGTCCTGGCGCGCGCGGAACCAGGGCGTCGAGAGGGGATAGCTGCTCTCCACCACCCGCCAGGGGGGCGGCGGGCGCTCACGCGGCATTCCGGCGGGGGAGCACGCGGGTGAGCGTCTCGGCCACGTACTCCGCGTCGGCCGGCGTGATCCCCGGGTGGATCGGGAGGCAGAGGTGGCGGGCGCACACCTCCTCCGCATTGGGGAAGCGCTGCCCGGCAAACTCCCGGGCCAGCACCGGCTGGTGGTGCAGGGGGCGCTCGTAGATCTCGCCCGCCGGGTGCACCCCCCGCTCGCGCAGCGCCTCCTTGACCTCCTCCCTGCGGACGCCGGGGGGGAGCAGGACCGGGTACTTGTACCAGCTGCTCGGCCCCGCGGGGAGCACGGGGGTGGCCGCCCCGTCCGCCAGCAGGCGGGTGTAGCACTCCGCGATCCGTGCCCGGGCGGCGATGAACTCGTCCAGCCGGCGGAGCTGCGCCACCCCTACCACCGCGTTCAGCTCGCTCATCCGTGCGTTGGTTCCCGCCCGCAGGTGGTAGTTCTCCCACAGGCTGGGCTTCCCCAGGTTGCGGTGCAGCCTCGCCTCCTCCGCCACCTCGTCGTCCTCCGTCACCAGCATCCCGCCCTCGGCGCTGGTGATCACCTTGGTGGCGAAGAAGGAGAACGCCCCGGCGAAGCCGAACCTCCCGGCGTGCACGCCGCCCAGACGGCTCCCGTGGGCGTGCGCGCAGTCCTCCAGCAGCCACATCCCGCGCGCCGCGCACCAGTCGCGGATCCGCTCCACCTCCGGCGAGACGATCCCGCCCATGTGCACCAGGATCAGCCCGGAGGTGCCGGGCACCCAGGCCCGCTCCAGCTCCGCGACCCCCGGGGAGAAGGTGGCGGGGTCCACGTCCACCAGGGCGACGCGCGCTCCGGCGCGGAGGGGGCCCACCGCGGTCGCGAAGTTGGTGTTGGCGGGGACGAGCACGGTGCTCCCGGCCACCTCCCGGATACGCATCGCGATCTCGATCGCGGCGCTCCCCGAGCTGAGCGCCACCGCGTGACGCGCCCCGGTGTGCCGCGCGAACTCGGCCTCGAACTCCGCGACGGCCTCGCCCTGGGAGATGTAGCCCCGGGCGAGCTTCTCCCCGATGCGCTCCAGGATGTAGCGGCGGTCCTCCTCCGTGAACTCGATGTGGGTGGGACGGATCTCCATGGTTCCCGCGCGGATGGTGGGGTCAGGCGGTTGCCGCGGGGTCCTCCCGGCGGCGCCAGAGGGTCAGGGTGTACTCGTCCTCCACGCACAGGAAGCGCTCCCGGTCGAGGAGCTCGAAGCCGGTCTCCAGCGCCCCTGCGTAGTCCTCCCAGGACCGGATCACCGTGACCGCAGAGTTGGCGGGGCGGTGCGTCCGCTCCCCGATCCCGTCCGTCAGGACCGTGAGGCCCCCGGGAACGAGCACGCGTGCGATCTCCCCCGCGGCCGTCCGGAAGAGGTCGTCGTCCAGGAGGTGCTGGAAGACGTAGCTCGCCACCACCACGTCGATGCTCCCGTCGGGGAGGGGGAGGGAGCCCGCCGAGGCGTGCAGGAAGGTGACGTTGGGAGAGGGTACCTCCTCACGCGCGCGCCGGAGCATCTCCCGGCTCACATCGACCCCCACCACCCGCGCGCCCCGCGCCGCCAGGGCGGCCGTCAGCCGGCCGATCCCGCACCCCAGGTCGAGCACGGAGCGCCCGGCGAGGTCCGGCAGCCGGGAGAAGATGAGCGCCTGCTGCTCGGCATTCACCCGCAGGCACTCCTCGTCCGACCAGCGGGTGCTGAAGACCGCGTGCAGGTGCTCGCGACCGGCGCGCCGGTCCCATTCCTGTGCGTTCTGCTGCGGGGTTACAGGCATGGGGACTCCTCCCTGGAGAGGCGTTCGAGGTGCCGGGTGGTCCGCCGCAGCCCCGCCGGCGTGTTGATCTCGTATAGGCGCTCCGCCACCTCGTACGCGGCCAGGGCACCGCACGCGCCGAGCGACTCGTAGAGGACGGAGAGCGACGGCTCGTCGCCCCCGGAGCGGATGGCGGCGGCGGTGAGGATGGCGGCCCCCGCGTCGATGTGCTCCATCTCCGGGGTGGGGCTCGCCTTGCGGTAGGTGCACCGGCCATCCGCCCCCAACGCCACGTTGCTCGGCCACCCGCGGTTCCGGTTCCGGTACACCACCACCAGGTTCTCCAGAGCGTTGCGGAGGTAGTGCCGGTGGATGGCGGGGTAGTCGGTGTCGAGGTAGGTGTCCCCGTTCATCACCCAGAACCGCTCTCCCAGGAGGGGGAGCGCCTGCCGGATCGCCCCCGCCGTGCCGCGCAGGGTCCCGTCGCCCGGCGCGCCGTCGTAGGAGTAGGCCACCTCCAGCCCGAACCGGGTGCCGTCCGCCACGTACGCTTCTACCTCGGCGCCGCGGTACCCCAGGCAGAGGACCACGCGGCGGATCCCCCGGCGCGCGAGCATCCGCAGCGGGTAGTGGATGAACGGCTTCCCGTTCACCTCCACCATCACCTTCGGCGTGGCGTGGGTGAGGGGGCGGAGTCGGGTGCCGAGCCCGCCGGCCAGGACGGCGGCGGGGAGGGGGTCGGGGGAGCGGGGGGGCATCGGGTGTCCGGTCCGGCTAGGCTACTCCTCCATCCGCCACCCGCTCCGGGGCATGCGCACCAGGAGCGTGGTGTCGGCCACCTTCACCATCTCCTCCGTCTCCGCCAGGGTCCGGAGGAAGGCGTCGAACTCCGGGAAGAGCCCGTGGTTGTCGTAGTCGTGCCACACCACCACGCCCCGGTCGCTGCAGATCCGCAGGGCATTCTCCGCGTCCCTCTCGAAGTAGCCGGGGTCCTTGGACGCGTCCACGAAGACGAAGTCCACCGCCCGCGCAAACTCCGAGAAGTCGAACTCCGTGGAGTTGCCCCAGAGCTGCACGATCCGCTCGGCGTAGCGCGTGTCCCGGAAGTAGTCCCCGGCCCGGGCCAGCGCCGCCACCTCCCGCTCGTCCTCCGACATCCCGGGGAGGCGCTCCCAGGAGCCGGGCGGGAGCTCCAGGGTGTAGACCGTCGCGTCCGGCGCGTTGGCGGCGAGCTGCAGCGTGGTGCGTCCGTCGAGCGTGCCGAACTCGAAGATCGTCCCCGGGCTGGCCGCCCGGACCAGAGCGGCCAGGCAGATCGTCTCGTACCACCCCACGCCGGCCACCGACGTCCCCGAGCCGGGGTAGACGAAGGGATCCACCAGGGCCAGCTCCGTCCGCGCCAGGTAGGAGCGCGGCAGGATCTCCCCGAGGTGCAGGGTGAGGATGGTGTGCCCGGCGACGGCCGTGGGTTGCATCGGCTGCGATCCTTCCCGGCAGGGTGTCATAGTGCGGCGGGCGGGGTGCGGGCACCCATCTGCGTGAGCTTCGGGGCATAGCGCCCGTAGAGCTGGCCGCACGCCGCGTCGATGTCGGTGCCGAACGACTGCCGCAGGGTCACGTTGATCCCCGCGTCCCGCAGCCGCCCCAGGAACCGGTTCACCGCCTCCGAGACGGGGCGGGCGAACTCCTCCGGCGCCCCCACGGCCGGGTTGTAGCGGATCAGGTTGACGTGGTAGAGGTAGCTCCACGGGCCCCGGTCCTTCAGCAGGGAGGCCACCGCGTCGGCGTGGGCGGGGGTGTCGTTGATCCCCCCCAGGAGGATGTAGGCGATGGACACCTGGCGCCGGGTCTCCCGGATGTGCTCGTCCAGCACCTCCATCACCTCCTCCAGGGGGTACCGCCGGTTGAGCGGCACGAGCTGGCTTCTCTGCTCCGGGAAGGGGGAGTGGAGCGAGAACACCAGGTTCACCCGCGGGAACTCCTCCCGCAGGCGCACCATCCCCGGGATCACCCCCACGGTGGAGATGGTCACCCGCCGCGGGCTCAGGGCGAAGAGCTTCGGGTCGGTGAGGAGGCCGAGCGCCTCGAAGGTGGCGGGGTTGGCGAACGGCTCCCCCATCCCCATGAAGGAGATGCTGTCGATCTTGTGCCCCTCCAGGTGGAAGTAGAGCACCTGGTCGGTGATCTCGTCCGCGGTCAGGCTCCGCTTCAGGCCGATGGCCCCCGTCGCGCAGAAGGCGCACGCCAGGTTGCACCCCGATTGCGAGGAGATGCAGAACGACTCCCAGGCGGCCCGGTACTTCATCCGCACCGCCTCCACCCGCTCCCCGCGGGGGATCTGGAAGAGTACCTTGGTGGCCTGCTCGGAGTCGCTGCGGGCTACGGGCTCGATGCTCAGCACGCTCTCCCCGAAGCGGGCGCTCAGCTTCTCCCGGAGTTCCCTGGGGAGCGCGGACATGCGCCCGAACTCGCTCACCCGCTCGCGGAACACGGCCCGCAGGAGCTGGTCGTAGCGGTAGGCGGGCTGGCCCTGCTCGGCCAGGAACTCTCTCCAGGTCTCGTATCGACTGCTCATCTCTATTCCCGGGTCCGGAGCACGCGCGCGGGCGGGGCGCGCCGGTGCGACGCGCCCGCTGCGGCAGGCTCTGCTCTGGGTTCGGTAAGGCCCGGTACGGGGACCGCTGCCTCAGGGCTGCGGGACGCGCGCGGCGGATTCGATCAGCGGGACCAGGCGCCGGACGTAGGCGGTCAGGTGGTGCGCCGGGTTGTACCGCAAGGGCGGCCGTGGCAGTCGGGCGACGTGCCGGAAGGCCTCGATCAGGGCGGGCACCTCGCGCTCGTCCGGGGGGATGCGGATCACCCGGGAGGAGCGCCGGTAGGGGGAGGTGAAGGGGGTGCGGCTGAGGATCACCCGCCTGCCGTTGGCCAGCAGCCGGCTGACCACGGCCGAGGTCTCCCCCAGGGTGGGGTGGCGGAGCTGGACCCCGCAGTCCGCGGCAGCGAGGTAGGCGTCGAACTCCTCCTCGTCCGGGAGGTAGTCCAGGTAGAGGCAGTGGGGGGAGACGGGGACCTCCACCTCGTACTGCCGCTGGCCGACGATGACCAGCCTGGTCCCGGCGGGACGGTCGGTCCAGCCGTACCAGGCGGCAAGCACCTTCTCGATCCGCTTGTACTCGCCGATGAAGCCGAACACCCCGAAGAGGTGGTCGCCTGCGGAGAGGCCGAGCCTCTCGCGGATGCGCTCGCCGGCCGCCGCCTGCAGGGGGGTGGTCATGAAGGGGAGCGTCTCCACCCGGACGCCCGGGTACCGGCTGCGCAGGAGGGACGCGACGTAGGGGGAGTGCACCACCGCGCCGGTGATCCGGCGCATGAAGAGCGCCTCGATCCCCACGTCCGCGCCGTACCGGTCGGGGTCGGCGAGCGCGTCGAGGCAGGAGAGGACGCCCGGGAGGGAATCGAAGCCGCGCCCGAGGGCGCCGGAGAGGTGCCGGAGGAACTCCTCCCGCTCTTCCTCCTCCAGCAGCGGCCAGGCCTCGTAGTAGTAGCTGAGGCAGTTGTGCTCGTGGACCACGGCCGGGCCGGGGCGCAGGCGCAGCGCGCGGAAGGCGCAGTGGTGCCGGATGCTCGCGCCGACCTGGTAGAGCGTGCGGTCGAACACGGACGGGTCCACCCAGTCGTCGTTGGAGACCCGCACGCAGCGGTAGCGGCGGGATAGCTCAGCCTCCAGGCGGTCGGTGTAGTTCGCCACGCCGGAGCGCTCGGGGAACTTGGGCCCGTAGATCCCCAGCGTCCTCATCCCCCCACCGGTGCCCCGTCCAGCCCTGCGGCCAGCTCCACCAGCCACTCGGTGGTCGCGCCGATCACCTCCGGGACGGCCTCGGGGGCGAAGCCGTGCGTCCCCGGGACCTCCCGCACCACCGTCCCGGGCATCTCCCGGGCGATCTCCCGCATCCGCTCCTTGTTCACCCGGTTCTCCTCCTCCCTCGCGAAGAGGACAAGGCCGGGCTTCCGGCAGCGCCGGAACTCGTCGAGGAAGTCGTAGCGGCGCTCGTCCAGGTTGTACGCGACTCCCAGCCAGAGGCCGCAGTACTCGGTGACGAGGCGGCCGGAGGGGTGCCGGCGGAGGACTCCCTCCCCCACGCGCTCCTCCGGCTCCACCAGGATCGGCCCCCAGGAGACGCACCCGGCCACCCGGTCGCACCGGTTGGCGGCCAGGTACGCCATCCGCGCCCCCGCGCTGTTCCCCAGCACTACGAACCGGTCCGGTCCCAGGGCGGAGACGGCGTCCATCACCTGCCGGAGGTCCTCCAGCTTGCGGGTCCAGGTGACCTCGCTGAAGTCGCCGTCGCTCAGCCCCATCCCCCGCGCGTCGTAGCGCAGCACGTAGAAGCCCAGCCCGGCCAGCGCCGCCGCCGTGCGCGGGCCGCAGCGGTGCACGTCCACGCGCTGGCCCGGGATCCCCACCTCGTAGACGAGCCCCACCGGGCGGTGCGGCGCGCCCCGCGGGGGGACGTGCAGCACCCCCAGCACCGTCTCCCCCCGTACCTCCCGCGCGAAGGAGCAGGCCCGGACCCGCTCCCCGGGACGGAAGTCCTCGCCGGCGCCGTCGGGCAGGGGGGGAGGCGGGGGGCGCGGGGAGAGGCCCGGCTCGCGGGGCGCCGGCGCTGGGAGGTGTTCCCGGAGCCACTCCCGGAGGGCGCCGAGCACCCCTTCCCGGCACTCCGCGCACCAGTGCCACGACGGGCGGTACCCGGACGGTGTGTGGTCGATGGGCCGGAAGGCGGCCGGGGCGGCGGGGCGGGCGAGGGCGTCGCCGCTGTTGTCGGAGACGACCAGGAGGGGAGTGGAGGAGCGGGCGAGCCACTCCTGCGGACGGACGGTCCGCAGCTCCTGGAGGAAGCCGGGGCTGATGGGCCCGCAAGGCTGCGCCGGGACCACCGCCTCCCCCACCGTGGCGCGCAAGAGCGCCCCGAGCGGCCCGTCCGCGTGGCTGCTCTGCGGGAAGACGGCGCCCCCGGACGTGTCCAGCCTGTCCAGCGCCTCCCACACCGGGCCGTTCCCCCCGTTGAAGACCGGGAGGTGCGGCGCGATCAGGGCCACCGCCCGCACCCGCTCCCGCGCCGCCAGGCAGGCGGTCACCACGTTCCCGACCCCGTAGCCGACGAGCGCGAACCCGCCGCAGCCGAGCGACTCCGCGAAGGCGACCACCCGCTCCGTGGAGGCCGTGGCCGTCCCCAGGGTGACGCGCGAATGGTCGCCTGCGCTGTCGCCGTCGCCCAGGTAGTCGAACTGGAAGGTGTTCCAGCCCAGCTCGTGGAGCTCCCGCGCCAGGATGGGGAGCAGGTAGCGGGGCTCCGCGGCCCCCACGGCCAGTCCGGGGCAGATCACCGCGGTGGGCGCCCCGGGTCCGCGCCAGCGGAGCACCACGCAGACCTCCTCGCCGGGATCGCCCAGGAATCGCTGCATCAGCATGGGACCGCTCACTCGCGGGCGGCCGGAGCGCCGCCGAGCTGCCGGAAGAACACGGCCGGTCCGTCCCGGGGAGGCATACTCGCCTCCCCGGCGACCCGCGCGTGGTACTCCTCCAGGCTGATCCTGCCGTAGAGGAACTCCTCGAAGAGCTGCACGGCGGGGGACGGGTGGTGGGCCCGGAAGTAGGCCAGGCTGCTCCGGATGCTCCGCTCGTAGAACCCCTCCTTCCGGCGGTGGGCCAGGTGGTAGTTGCGCGCGGCAGGGTGGTGGACGAAGCGCGCCCCCGCGGCGTGCAGGCGGTACCCGAGCTCGAAGTGCTCGAAGCCCCACTCTACGAAGCCGGGATCGAAGCCCCCGGCGTCCCGGAGCATCCGCGCCCCCACGGAGGCGTTCCCGCTGAAGAACGCGATCCACGGAGCCGCGTGGCGGGTCTCACCGTCCGCGTCGAACATCCGGTAGACAGCCCGCGTGTAGGCGGGCTGCCGCGCGAGCCGCTGGTGCCGGCGCAGGTCGTGGGGGAGGTCGGCCAGGAGGTCGTCGCGCCGGGCGCGCAGGTCGGAGAAGTACAGCTCCCACACCCCCCCGACCACCACCATCCGCTCTCCCCCCTGGTGCCGCCGGAGGTGCTCGCGTACGAAGCGGTTCCCCACCGGCCGGTCCCCGTCGCAGAAGATCACCACCTCCCCCCGGCTCCGCTCCACCCCGGCGTTGCGCGCCGCGGCGCGCCCGGCGTGCGGACGCCGCAGGTACTGCAGGGGGTAGGGCGCCCGGTACGCCTCCACCGCCCGGTCGGTCCCGTCGGTGGAGCCGTCGTCGACCACCACCACCTCCCAGGCACCCCCCGCCTCCGCCTGGTGCTCGAAGGAGCGCAGGGTGATCTCCAGCGCCTCGCGCTGGTTGTACGTCGGCACCACGACGCTGGCGCGCCACTCCGGCATGACGGGCTCCTCCCGTGCCTTCGCGAGCCTCAGCAGGCGACGCCGGCTGCGGAGGTGGTGCCCCAGATGTTGTTCTCCGCCTCCAGCCAGAACACCGGGTCCCTGCGCTCCCGGTAGAAGCGCTCCTTGGCGTGCAGGAAGCCGCTGACCAGCTGCTCCGCGGTGAGGTGCTTGGGGATGAAGTTCACCACCAGCGGGTCCAGGTCGCCGGGGGGGTGCAGGTCGATGATGCGGTTCTCCTTCAGGAGCTGCTCGTACACGGGCGTCCCCGGGATGGGGAAGAGGATGCTCGGGAAGAAGAGCGAGACGCGGTTGCGCAGGACGAAGTCCACCGTCCGGTCGAAGACCTCGGGGGTGTCCCCGTCGAAGCCGAAGATGATGTTCACCTGCGTCTCCACCCCGTTGCCGTGGAGGAAGTGCAGGAGTTCCTCCGCCTCCGGGATAGAGAAGAACCGCTTGCGAGCGGACTCCAGGTTCTCCACCTCGATGCTCTCCAGCCCGAAGGAGACCGACTTCATCCCCGCCCTCACCGCCATCTCGGCCACCTCCCGGTGGCGGGAGAGGTTCAGGTCGGTCTGGCAGCTCCACTCGATCTCCAGGTCGCGGATCTTCTCCAGCAGCTCCATCGAGCGCCTGGGGTGGACCATGAAGTCGTCGTCCCGGAACGCCACCCGCGGGATCCCGAAGCGCGACTTGTAGGCGGCGAGCTCCGTCACCACCTCGTCCACCGGCCGCAGCCGCCACCGCCCATAGAGGAACTCGCTGCAGAAGGAGCAGTTGCGGGGGCACCCGCGAGAGGCCATCGCGGGGAGCACGTGGGGCTTGGCCAGGTAGTCGAAGTTGACCAGCTCGAAGCGGGGGATCGGGAACCCCGCCACCGGCGCCTCCCGCCCGCTGCGGTACACCTTCTTCGGGGTGCCGGAGCGGAAGTCGTCGAGGAACTGCGGCCACACCTCCTCCGCCTCCCCCACCACCACCGAGGTGCAGAAGCGGGCGAGGACGGGGACGAGCCGGTGGTTGTCCTCGATGGTCGCGGGTCCTCCGACCACCACCGGGACGCCCAGCTCCCGGAAGCGCTTGGCCAGCTCGAGCACGCGCCGGAAGTGGACCGTCTGGCAGGTGATCCCGATCAGGTCGTACGAGGCCAGGTCGTAGTCGTTCTCCAGGTCCTCGCAGACCTCGAAGGCGATCTCCACCTCGATGTCCGCGGGCGTGAGGGCCGCCAGGTGGGGGAGCGTCAGCGACAGGTAGTACGCGCCGCGCATCGAGTCCTTGTACAGTGCCGCCTTCTCCAGCCCGCTGGAGGTGTAGTAGGACGGCTCGATGAACAGAATCTTCATTTCCCCTCCTCGTCCGGCTGTTGCCTGTGTACGGTAGGTCGGGCCACCCACGCGGCCCGGGGGCGGGGGCGACCCGGGCCGGCTCGCGCCGCTCTCCGACCGCCCGGCGAAGGACGCCTCACGTCAGGCGCCTCAGCTTCTGGTTGTACGTCCTGGGAAGCGCGGAGACGAGCTCGAAGCGGGTGGGGACCTTGAGCGCGGTGAGCCCCCGCCTGCAGAAGGCCGCCAGCTCCGCGTCGCGGAGGGAGGCCCCCTCCCGCAGGACGATCCTCGCCACCGGGACCTCCCCCTGGATCGGGTGTGGGTCCCTCTCCACCAGCACCTCCGCCACCCCGGGGTGGCGCAGGAGGTACTCCTCGATCTCCTCCGGGTACACGTTCACCCCTCCCCGGATGATCACGTTCTTCTTCCGCCCCACCAGGTACAGGTATCCCTCCCCGTCCAGGTAGCCGAGGTCCCCGGTGTGGAGCCAGCCGTCCCGGAGCACCTGCGCCGTGGCCTCGGGGCGCCTGTAGTAGCCCAGCATCAGGCTCGGACCCCGCACCACCACCTCCCCGGTCCGGAAGGCTTCCCGGGGGTACCCCGCCTCGTCCACGATCCGCACCTCGACCCCGGGGATCGGCCTCCCCACCGAGCCGCTCCGGGCGTGCGCCTCCTCCGGGGGGAGGGTGGTGATACGCGGCGATGCCTCGGTGAGCCCGTACGTCTGCGCGAACCCCACCCCGGGGAGCACCCGGGCGAGCTCCTCCAGCCGCTCGGGGGGCATGACGCTCCCTCCGAAGGAGACGAAGCGCAGCGACGAGAGGTCGTGTTCCGCGAGTCGCTCGTAGCGGAGCAGGTAGAAGAGCAGGGTGGGGACGGCGGTGAAGGTGGTCACCCGTTCGGACTCCACCAGCCTGCAGAGCTTCCCCGGGGTGAAAGGGCCGGGGAGGAGGACCAGCGTGCCGCCCAGGAGGAGGTGGGAGAGCATCTGGGCCGTGTTGCAGTACCCGAAGAACAGGGGGAGCGCCACCAGGGCGCGGTCTTCCGGGCGGAGGCGCAGCGAGGCGCTGTGGGACCGGGCGTTGGCCAGGAGGCCGCGGTGCGAGAGCATGACCCGCTTCGGGGCGCTGGTCGTCCCCGAGGTGTGGAGGAGGAGCGCGAGCCGCCCCGGGTCCACCGCGGGGGGGGAGACCTCGCCCTCCTCCCCGCCCGCCGGGCCGAGCGGGTACATGCGGAGCCGGGAGGCGCCGGGGGGTGGTGACCCCTCCCCGGCGCCGGGGACCAGGAGGACGGTGTGCAGCGAGGGGCAGCGTGACTCCAGCTCCCGGAGGAGCTCCGGATCGGCCCCGTCGGTGACGAGGAGCCGGACGTCGCAGTAGTCCAGGTCGTCGCAGAGCTCCCGCGGCGTCAGCTCCGGGTTCAGGGGGACGATGACCGCGCCGGCCATCGCCGCCCCGAAGTAGGCGGCCACGTACTCCGGGGAGCGCGGGAGCCGGATCCCCACCGCGTCCGCCTCCTCCACCCCGTGGGAGCGGAGCGCGGCCGCCACCCGGCGGGCGCGCTCGCACAGCCCGGCGTAGCTGATCCGCTCGGAGCCGTAGACCAGGGCGGTGTGCCGAGGGTGCCGCGACGCAGCGGCCGGGAGGACGTCCGCGAGGGTCCGTACCTCGTCCTGCACGGGTGCGGTGGAGTGGGGGTCAGCGGAGGGCGCCGAGGAGGGCGCAGGCGTCCACCAGGTGGTCCATCAGGCGCTCGATCGTGGCGCGCCGGTGGAGGTTCTCGCTGTACTCGCAGACCAAGTGCAGGCGGTCGTCCGCCACGAAGGCGTCGAAGTAGAGCAGGTAGTGGCGGCGCTCGCGGGGGTCGCAGATCGGCCCCGTAGCCTCCTCCGCCCCGGCCAGGAGGCCGCCCGGCGCGATCGGCGCGGCCTGACCGTAGTAGTTGAAGAACACCTGGACCCGGGGGAGGAGGTCGCGCAGCGCGCGCGCGGCGGGGCTCTCCCCGCTCAGGTAGGCCAGCAGTCCGTACCCCATCCCCCAGCCGGGGACGCCGTCCAGCCGGGACTGCACCCGCAGCAGCGCCTCCGCGGGCATGGTGCCCGGGTCCACCCCGAGCCGCACCGGGTAGCCCGTGCTGAGCAGACCCACGGTGCGCGACAGGTCCATCCCCTCGAACAGCTCCCGCCGCCCGTGGTCCACCACCCCCACCAGGAGCGCCGCCTCCCCGCTCCAGCGCTCCACCGCCCGCAGCAGCGCCGTAAGGAGCACGGCCGGCACGCCGGTCCCGTACCGCTGCGGCACCTCCCGCAGGAGCCGCAGCGTCCGCTCCGCCCCCAGCGCCCGCCTCGCGACGCGGGCCGAGCCGAAGGTGTTCTCCGCTCCCGGGTGGTCCACCGGGAGGGGAGGGACGCGCCGCCACGACTCGTCCAGCCAGTACGTCCACTCCTCCCGCACCACTGCGGAGCGTGCGTGCTCCTCCAGCCGCTCCACCCAGTGCCTGAAGGAGGTGGTCTTCGCCGGCAGCAGGATGTCCTCCCCCCGCAGCGCCCGGGTGCACGCCAGCTCCAGGTCCTCGCGCAGGATCTCCGCCGACACCTGGTCCAGCGCCAGGTGGTGCACCAGCACCAGGAGCCGTCCCGCGCGCCCGGGGCCCCGGTGGAAGTAGACGAGGCGGGCAATCGGCCCTCGGGAGAGGTCCAGGCTCTCCTGGAGCATGGCGGCCGCCCGCTCCAGGAGGCGCCGCTGCTCCTCCGGCGGGGCGCGGGAGAGGTCGACCCACCCGGCGGGGACCGGCTCCGCGGGCGGGGCGAGGTGCTGGCGCCACCCCGCGCCCTCGCGGCGGAAGCGCAGGCGGAGCGCGTCGTGGTGCTCCAGCAGCCGGCGGGCCACCTCCTCCACCTGCGCCGCGGTGAGCGTCCTCCGTACTCGGTAGAGCGCCGCGACGTTGAAGTGGTGCGGGTGGACCGGCTCGCGGTCGAAGAAGGCGCGCTGCGGAGGCGTGAGGGGTACCGGGCCAGTCACCACCCCCTGCTCGGCCCCGGACCGGGAGGGAGAGCCGGCCAGGCGGGCCAGCTCGGCGATGGTGGGGTGCTCCAGCACCTGCCGGGGCGTGATCCCGATCCCCGTCTCCCGGGCCCGCGCGCTCACCCGGATGGCGAGCAGCGAGTCTCCCCCCAGCTCGTGGAAGCTGTCGTCGACCCCCACCAGCGCCACGCCCAGCGCATCCCTCCAGATCTCGGCCAGCCGCTCCTCCACCGTGGTCCGGGGCGCCACGTAGGCGCCGGCCAGCCCGGGCCGGCCCTCGTCGGGCGCCGGGAGCGCCCGGCGGTCCACCTTGCCGTTCGCGCTCAGCGGGAGTGTGTCCAGGAGGACGAAGGCCGCGGGGAACATGTGCTCCGGGAGCATCCGCGCCAGGTGGGTGCGCAGCCGGGGGAGGAGCGTGGGGCCGAGCTGCGCGTGCAGGGGGTTGCTCGCGTAGTCGTGCCAGGGCCGCGGCGGGGAGGGGATCCGGCCGTACGGGAGGGGGCGACCCTCGACGGTCCCATCGCCCGCGCCGGTGCGCCTGCGGAAGACCACGTCGCATGCGTCCGGACGGGACTCCGTGAGCCGCACAGCCACCGAGTAGGGCAGCTCGCGGCCCAGCTCCCAGAGCGCCTCGGGGTCCACCCCCACCTCCCCGCGTGCCTGCACCCGGTCCCGCAACTCCGCCACGGTGGCCGGCCCGTTCTCCGCCTGGAGGAGGCGGACCACCTCCAGCTCCGCGCCCACCCGGGCGTTCGGGACCGCGCGGACCCCGAGTGTGTCCGGCTTCTCCTCCACGAGCAGCGCGCGAAGGGCGGCGAGGGTGAGAGCCGGCTCCCACTCCAGCCAGCGGACCTCCTCCCCGGGCGAGGGGGTCCCGCCCACCTCCAGGACCACGTCGTAGCGGAACCTGGTCAGCTCGTTGCGGTGGCGGCCGCGCTTGGGGAGGACCGCCACCTCGCGGACGCGGGGGAGCTCCCCGGGGAGGGCGGCGAAGAGGGCGGGGTCGAGGATGAGCTCGTCCTCCCGGGCCACCCGCTGCTGCACGCGCCGGCGGAGCTGCGCCAGCGGGAGCGAGGGGTCGGCGCGGAAGATCTCCACCGAGGCGTGCAGCGCCCGCAGGAGGGGGAAGCTGCGCACGTCGCCCACGAAGACGTGCCCGCCGTCCCGGGTGGCCCTCACGGCGGAGGCGAGGACCCGGAGGAGGTAGTCCACGCTCGGGAAGTACTGCGCCACCGAGTTCAGGACCACCAGGTCGAAGCGCTCCTCCCCGATCTGCCCGAAGTCGTCCGCGGCGCACTCCAGCAGGGTCACTCGCCGTCCCGTGGGGCCTCCGGCCGGGAGCAGCTCCCGGATGCGCCGCACGGCGTTGAGGGAGAAGTCGGTGGCCCAGTACTCGTCGACCTGCGGGGCGATGCGGAAGAGGAGGAGCCCCGTCCCGCAGCCGATCTCCAGGACGCGCCGCGGACGGAGGGCCTGGATCCGCTCCACCGTCTGCGCCACCTGCTCGCGCATCTCCTCCGCCGGGATCGGCCGGTCGGTGTAGCTGCTGATCCAGCCGGAGAGGTCGAATTCCGGGTCGTGCTCCGGGGCGCCCCCCGCGTAGGCGTCCTCGTAGATCTGCCGCCATGCGGAGAGGTGCTCCTCCTGCCGGGCCCGCTCCCCGGCCTCGGGGACCACGTAGGCCACCAGGCACCTCCCTCCGGGGCCCTCCCGCGCCAGCACCGCCGCCTGCCGCACACCGGGGTGCGCCAGCAGCGCCGTCTCCACCTCTCCGGGCTCGATCCGGAACCCGCGGATCTTGACCTGCTCGTCCACCCGCCCGAGGAACTCCAGCGCCCCGTCCGCCCGCCGGCGCACCCGGTCCCCCGTCCGGTACAGCCGCTCGCCGGGGCCGCCAAAGGGATCCGGCACGAACCGCTCGGCCGTCAGCCCCGCCCGCCCCAGGTACCCGCGCGCCAGTCCCGCTCCCCCCGTATAGAGCTCCCCGGCGCCCCCCGCGGGGACGGGCGCCATCTCCCCGTCCAGCACGTACACCCGCGTGCCCGCGATCGGCTCCCCGATGGGGACGCTCTCCCCCTCCACCGCCTCCCCCGCCCGCATCACGTGGCAGCAGGTGAAGGTGGTGTTCTCGGTGGGTCCGTACCCGTTGACCAGCCGCGCCCCCACCGGGAGCAGCGCCAGGGAGCGCCGTACGTGTGCGGGCGAGAGCACGTCGCCGCCGGCCAGGAGCTGCCGCACTCCGCGGAGCACGTGCGGACGCTCGTCCACCAGGAGGTGGAAGAGCCCCGCGGTCAGCCAGAGCGTGCTCACCCCGTGGCGCTCCACCGCCCCGGCGAGCGCCTCCAGGTCGGACGCGCCCTCCGCCAGCAGCACCAGCTTCGCCCCGTGCAGCAGCGCACCCCAGATCTCGAAGGTGGCGGCGTCGAAGGAGAGGGGCGCGGCCTGCAGGAAGACCTCCTCGCTCCCGAAGACGGCGTAGTCGCCGCCGCACACCAGCCGCACCACCCCCCGGTGAGGGACCATGACTCCCTTGGGAGTTCCGGTGCTCCCGGAGGTATAGACGACGTACGCCAGGCTCTCCGGCCCCACCCCCACCCCGGGCGGCTCCGCCGGCATCGCAGCGGCGGAGGCCCCGACCCTCTCCAGCTCCACCACCGTCACCCCGGCGGGCTCCTCCACCCGCCCGCGCAGCCGCTCCTGCACCAGGAGCACCCGCGCCCCGGAGTCGTGCAGCATGTAGCGCAGGCGCTCCGCGGGGTACTGCGGGTCCAGCGGCACGTAGGCGCCACCCGCCTTGAGGATGGCCAGCAGCGCCACCACCGTCCCGACGGACCGCTCCGCGCAGAGGGCGACGCGCGTCTCCGCGTCCACGCCGTGTGCCCGGAGGAGCCGCGCCAGCCGGTTCGCGCGCGCCTCCAGCTCCCCGTAGCGGAGCTGCTCCGCGCCGCAGACCAGCGCCACCGCGTGCGGGGACCGGGCCGCCTGCTCGGAGAACAGCTCCTCGATCCGCCGCTCCCGGGGGTGCCCCACCGCCGCCCCGCTCCACGCCTCCGCGCGCGGAAGCCGGACCGGCTCCCGCAGGGGCGGACGGGGCAGGACGACGCATCCGTCGGTGGACGGATCGTCCGCGCCGGGGCGGCGGATCATGTGGGGTGAAACGACGGGACAGGGAGATCTCGACCCGGCGTGCGGGGCGCACGGGGCCGGCTGGCTGAACAGGTGACGCTGAGAGGTCCTGCGGGAGAGAGAGGGAACGGAGGCGGAAGGAAAGTGCTCCGTACCCAGGATTGTGCGCACCCCCTGACGATCTGAGTTACAGTGCCGCTCTCACGGCCTGTCCTCAGCGGTACGCACCGGAGTGCGCGCCCCCGGGTTGTGCCCCCGCCCGCTCGGGGAGCGGGGTCGGCGTCCGGGAGGGTGCCGGTCGCCTGCCGGATGCGGAATCCAGGGGCAGACGCAACGGCGGCTTGCGGGAGACGACCCGCCGCAGGGCACTCACCGGGTGCGGCGTCAGCGGAATCGTCCCGATCCTGTCGCATGGAAGCGACGAATCTTGGTCTATCTTAAACGAGCGTATATCTGGTGTCAAGTCATCCCGGAAACGGCGGCAAGTATAGATTTTCTGCCCTATGAGCCGGTGAAAAACCGCCATGAAGTGACATGGGAGATCCCGGGAGCGGTGGCCCCGGAGGGGGTGCCGCCGGGACTTGCCGGGGGGGAGCGCGCGGCCCAACTTCCTTCCGGAAGCATGCATCCCATCCACTCCTCATCTCTCCTTCACACGGTGATCGATCCCGGACTTTCCGGCAGGGTCGCGCTCGTCACAGGAGCCAACTCGGGGATCGGTGCCGCTTCGGCGTGCGCGCTCGCCGCCCAGGGGGCTACCGTGGTCCTGCACTACCTGGACGCGCCGTGCCCGGAACCCGATGCATACCCCCGCATCCTGCACACCGTACCCGGCCGGGGCGCCGCCGAGGCCCTGGCGGAGCGGACCGCGTCGTGCGGTCCGCGGCCGGTGCTCGCGCCCGCCGACCTCTCCGACCCGGAGGCGATCGTCCGCGTCTTCGAGCTGGCGGAGGCCGAAGCCGGCCCCGTCGAGGTGCTGGTGAACAACGCCGGACACTGCGAGGCCCCGGACACCATCCTCGAGCTCACTCCCGGCACCATCGACCGGCACTTCGCCGTGAACACCCGCGCACCGGTGCTCCTCATCCAGGAGTTCGCGCGCCGTCACCAGGTGCGGGGGGGAGGCTACGGACGTGTCGTCAACGTCAGCACGGACGCGGCGCGGGCGTTCGCGACCCAGATCGCCTACGGGGCCAGCAAGGCCGCCCTGGAAGCGTTCACGCGGAGCCTGGCGGTGGAGCTGGGTCCCCTGGGGATCACCGTCAACGCACTGGCTCCGGGACCGGTGCAGACAGGGTGGATCACCCCGGAGCTGGAGGAGGAGCTCCTTCCGTGGATTCCGCTCCGGAGGGTGGGCGCGCCGGAGGAGATCGCCGACGTGCTGGTCTTCCTCGCCTCCGAGCAGGCGCGCTGGATGACCGGCCAGGTGATCCAGGTCGCGGGAGGGCACGCCCTGTAGCTCGCCACCCGGACTGCTTGCAGCCGCTCCGATGGGTGCTTACTTTGCAACCCACCAGGAGCTCCGGCATCAATGTCATCACCTCTCCTCTCCCCTCCCTCCATTGCGCCTCCGGCGCCGCCCTTACCCCACGGGTACGGGCACTGACGATCCGTTGCCCGTGCATGTGCGCCGATCCTCCGGGATCGCCTGAACGAACGTGCCACATGGGACAGGGCGCCACCATGAACGGATCTCCTTCATCCCGGTTCGTCGTCCCCTCGCTGCTCCTCCTGGCCACCACGGCAGGGGGACAGACCCCCGCGAGCAGCTCCGGGGCCGGTTCCGAGCACGCGGCGCCGACCGTCGCCGCCTCCCGGGTCCACGAGTCCGTGCAGCTCGACGGCCGGCTGAACGAGACCGCCTGGGGGAGCGCCGTCCCCGTCACCACCTTCATCCAGGTGGACCCGGACGAGGGCGCGCCGGTGAGCGAGCGCACGGAGGCGAGGATCCTCTACACCGCGGATGCCCTCTATGTGGGCGTCCGTCTCCATGACCGGGGCAGGGTCTCCAGCCGCCTGGGCCGGCGGGACATGGCACGCGGTAGCTCCGACTGGTTCGGGATCGTCCTGGATAGCTACCACGACCACCGGACCGCGTTCGGGTTCGAGGTGAACCCTCACGGCGTCCGGCGGGACGAGCAGAGGTCGGAGGACGCGAGCGACGCGTCGTGGGATCCAGTCTGGGAGGCGGCAACCTCCGTGGACACCACGGGGTGGACGGCGGAGATCCGAATCCCCTTCACCCAGCTCCGCTTCAGCCCGCTCGCGGAGCAGACCTGGGGGATCCAGCTGGAGCGCCGCATCGACCGGACGAACGAGTACGCGGTCTTCTCCTTCACCCCCAAGAAGGAGCGCGGCGGGATCGCGCGCTTCGGCCACCTCCACGGCCTCCGCGACCTCCGGCCTGGAAGGCGGCTGGAGATCCTCCCCTACGCCGTGGCCCGCGCGGAGTATGTCGAGCCCGGCGCGAACCCCTACCGCGGCGAGGCCGAATACGGCAGCTCCGTCGGGATGGACCTCAAGTACCGGCTGAGCTCGGACCTCACGCTCGACGCCACCCTGAACCCCGACTTCGGGCAGGTGGAGGTCGACCCGGCCGTCGTGAACCTCACGGCGTTCGAGACCTTCTACGAGGAGAGACGACCCTTCTTCATCGAGGGGGCCGGGATCTTCGACTTCGGGTTCGGGAGCCCCCACGGGATCCTCTTCTACTCCCGCCGCATCGGGCGCCGCCCCCAGCTCGCGCCGCCGAGCCCGCAGGCCGACGTACCGCCCGCCACCACGATCCTGGGCGCCGGCAAGCTCTCGGGGAAGACCCGGCACGGCTGGTCCGTGGGGGTCCTGGAGGTGCTGACCCAGCGCGAGGAGGCGCGCTACCTGGACCTGGAGGGGGAGGAGAGGGAATTCACCGTCGAGCCGCTCACGCACTACTTCGTGGGCAGGGTGAACCGGGAGATGCGGTCCGGGAGCGCGGCGGTCGGGGCGATCGTCACCGCCGTGAACCGGGACCTGGACGCCGGGTACCTCCGGGGCGGTCTGCGCTCGGACGCATACGCGGGCGGGGTGGACTTCCGGCGCGAGTGGGCGAACCGCGCCTGGCGGGTCAGCGGCTTCGTGGCGGGGAGCCACATCCGGGGGGCGCCCGGCGCCATGCTGCGGGCGCAGCGCTCCTCGGCGCGCTACTTCCAGCGCCCCGACGCGGACCACCTGGAGCCGGACACCCTGAGCCGCAGCCTCTCCGGGTACGCGGCCTACCTCCAGATCCGGCGCCAGGCGGGGAAGCACTGGCAGGGAGACCTCTCCCTCTCGGCCGCCAGCCCGGGGTACGAGATCAACGACCTGGGCTTCCAGTTCCGGGCCGATTACGCGGGGGGAACCGCCCGCCTGACGTACCTGGAGAACCGCCCGGGGAGGGTTCTCCGCTCGTACCGGCTGAGCCTGAACGGGGCCTATGACGGCAACTACGACGGCGACCGGATCGGCACCAGCTTCTACGTGAGCTCCTACTGGCAGCACCGGAGCTACTGGTCGCTGATCTTCACCACGGGATACTTCCTCCCCGCGCTCGACGACCGCCTGACCCGGGGCGGACCGCTGGCCCGGTCGCCCGCCATGCCCTGGGCCTACGGCGTCCTGTCCACCGACGCGCGGAAGCCGGTGACGCTCTCCGCCTCGGCGTACGGGCACCGGAACACGGCAGGCGAGACCGAGACTCTCTCCACGCTGCAGCTCAGCTACAAGCCGTCCCCGCGCTGGAGCCTGAGCTTCGGGCCGGACCTCACCCGGAGGCATTCGCTCTCGCAGTTCGTGCGCTCCGTCGCCGACGTACACGCCACCGGAACGTACGGGCGCCGCTACGTGTTCGCGGATGTCGACCAGACCACGCTCTCCCTGAGCACGCGCGTGAACTGGACCTTCACGCCCGATCTCACCCTGGAGCTCTTCGCGCAGCCCTACTTCACCGCAGCGGATTTCTCCGCGTACAGGGAGTTCCTCGCTCCGGGGCGCTTCGACTTCGCGACGTACGGAAGGGACCGCGGAACGGTCGAGCCGCAGCCGGAGGGCACATTCCGGGTGGACCCCGACGGCACCGGCCCCTCTCCCGCCTTCGTGGTGGGGGATCTCTTCGGCACCCGGGACTTCAGCGTGCGGAGCCTGCGGGGCAACGCGGTGCTGCGCTGGGAGTGGCGGCGGGGGAGCACGCT
>DATAAL010000826.1:0-10382 GCA_036260145.1 Longimicrobiaceae bacterium
CCGCCCACCCGCCGCCCGGGAGACACACGGGTCGATGTCGGGCCCGAGCCGGATCCAGACCGGCTCCGCGCCACCGGAGCCGCCCGTCCCGATTTCCTCCGCCAGGCGGCACATACCGTTGCGCTCGCGCTCCGGGACGGAGTCGGCTCGTACCACGACGCGGAGGGAGTTCGCCCGTGGGACCGCGACGAGCCCCCGCAGCGCCGCGACCGGAGCGTCGTAGGGGACCGGAGCCTTGGCGCGCCACACGGCCAGGCCGGAGTAGTATCTCTCGCGGAGGTCGGCGTGGGCCCGGGCCGCGCTGGCGACCATCCAGGTGGAGGCCAGCAGGAGGGCGAGGAGGACGGCGGAGAACCGCTCCCGCGACCAGGTGGAGACATCGGTCTGGAGCATGCGGCGGGCGAAGGGGAGGACTCGGGGCACGGATCTGGTCTCCTGGGAGGGAAGTGTGTGAGCCGCATGTCAGGCCTCCGTCCTCGCCGCTCCGGCGGACGGACCCGCTCTCGCACGTGGTCCCGTGCAGGGTGCTTTTCAGGCAACAGGCGTTCCCGACCGGCTCCCGTGTCAAACCCAGGCGTAAGCGCTTGATTCTCAGCGCCTTGCCTCCCGCGTCACCGAATCGTCGAGTGAAGGCACGGTGTTTCCGGCGGATACACCTGGCTCCGCCGGAAACGGTACGGGCGGGGGCATCCGCCCGACTCTGGCTCTCCCTACTGGCCTCCGGTGGTATGAAGCAGCTCCTGTTGGTCGTATCGCTCACCGAATCCTTCTCCGCGCTGTGGGAGAGCCTGGCCTCTGCCGTGGACGCGGAGCTCCGCGTGGCACACCGCATCGAGGACGTGGCCGGCCTCGGGACCTCCGCAGTGGTGCTCCTGGTGGTTGCCGGTGAGGAGCACCGCGCTCGGGAGGCGATGGAGCGCCTGAGAGTGGTCGCTCCGGTCGACCTGGCGGTGGTCGGAGCTTCGACGGACCACCGGCTGGTCTCGTCGCTCCTGCGGGGGGGCGCCAGCGATTACTTCGCGCTCCCCGCCGACCTCTCCGCGCTGCACGCCTGGATCGACGAGCACCTCCGGCAGCAGCAGGCGGAGCTCAGCGCCCGCAGCCTGGTGGAGGAGCAGCAGCTGGAGTTCGACTTCTCCCGCCTGGTAGGGACCAGTCCGGCGCTGAGGGGGGTGCTTCAGCAGGTGTCGCTCCTGATCCCCGTGGGATCGGCGACCGTGCTGATCACCGGGGAGACGGGGACCGGCAAGGACCTGATCGCCCAGGCCATCCACTACAACAGCCCGCGCGCGCACCGGGAGTTCGTCGAGATCAACTGCACCGCGCTTCCGCCCCACCTGATCGAAGCGGAGCTCTTCGGGTACGAGCCCGGCGCCTTCACGGACGCGCGCCGGTCCAAACCCGGCCTGATCGAGATCGCGAACGGAGGCACCTTGTTCCTGGACGAGATCGGGGACCTCCCGCTGGACCTGCAGGCGAAGCTGCTGCGCGTGATCGAGTCCAAGCGAACGCGCCGCGTGGGAAGCGTGACCAGCGTGCAGCTGGACGTGCGGATCATCGCCGCCACCCACGTCGATCTGGCTGCGCGTGTCCGGGAGGGGCGCTTCCGGCAGGACCTCTACTACCGCCTGAACGTCCTCCCGGTGCACCTCCCTCCCCTGCGGGAGCGCGCCTCGGACATCGTGGCGCTCGCGGAGCACTTCGCCAGGCGCTTCGCTGAGGAGTACGGGTTCGCCTTCACCCCGGTCCCGGACGAGGCGCGAGCCGCTCTCCTGGCACACTCCTGGCCCGGTAACGTGCGGGAGCTTCGCAACGTGATCGAGCGGGCTTTCGTTCTCGGGCGTGGCAAGATTCGCGTGGAGAACCTGACGCTGGGCCTGGGTCGAGAATCGCCCGCCCGGGGATGGGCCTTCCCCTTCCCCGTCACGCTGGCCGAGATCCAGGCCGCCGCCGCACGGGCGGCGGTCGAGAGGTGCGGCGGCAACAAGAGCCGTGCGGCGAAGATGCTCGGCATCAGCCGGAAGGGGCTCTACGCGCTGCTCGGGTCTCAGGAAGAGGCTGAGCCGGGCTCGGACTCGGAGCATTAACGGCATGATCGATTCCCACACCGAGCTCCTGCTCGAAGCCTGGAAGCACTATCGGAAGGCTGACCTCAAGGCCACTTACGATCTCCTCGCGCCACTCCCCGAGAGCACGCTTCTCGAAGAGCCGGAGCTTGGGGTTATGCTCGTCTCCGCCTGCGTTCACCTGAGGCACGTCGAGTGGGCCGGCCGGGTCAACGAGTTCATCCCCGTCCTCCGGGAGGCCTGCCGGACCCGCGGACCGGAACAGCTCCAGCGCAGGCTCCTGAACTTCGAGGGGATACTGCACTATCGAGAGGGGAGGCTCGGCGAAGCGGAGCAGTGCTTGCTTCAACTCGAGGAGATGGCTACGACGGCGAAAGACCCGACCACGCTGGCCTTCGCGCTCAACAACCTCGGCATCATCCGGGATGCGCGCGCCGAGTGGGCGGAAGCGCTCTCCTACTACCAGCGCGCGCTGGTCAACACCCACAAGCTGGGGATCAGGCGCGAGGTAGGCGGTATCTACCAGTGCATGGGGATGGCCTACCGGGAGCTGGGCCTCCTCACCGAGTCGCAGAGGATGTTCGAGAGGGCCCAACGGTTCGGAGCAGCGCACATCGTGGGGTGGACCGATATGGAGCGCGCGCTCCTCATGCACCGCATCGGCGAGACCGAGGTGGGGGAGGCGCTGGCGCGCCGCGCGCTGGCGCGATTCGAGAAGCTGCAGATCAAGACGGCGATGGCCGACTGCTACCGGGTCCTCGCCATCCTCGCCCGGGGCCGGAACGACCTCGAGGAGGCGAGACGGTGGCTTTCCCGGGCCGAGGCGCTGCTGCCGCACGCGGAGCCCCTGGTGAGGGCCGAAATCCTCCAGGAGAAGGCGGCTCTGGAGACCCTGCACGGGAATGGGGCTGCCGCCAAACGAGCCGCTTCCGCAGCGGCCGGGATCTACCTGGGGATGGGAGCACCCCGGAGAGTGGAGCTCATGCGCGAGCAGCTGACGCGCCTGCACGAGGGGAGGCTCGAATCGGGCTCAGCCGCGGGGGCGCCGGGATCCCCCTCCTAGCAGTGCCCACCGGGGCGCAATCTTCCCTTTCCCCCGCGGTGCATTTAGTATCCCGGATAGCCCAAAGGACGTCCGACCGAGCTTCCCCTGGTGACGCGGGAGCTTCCCCGCTGCGGGCGTCCCGCATCCATCCCATCGTCAGCCTCCGCGAAGGACCACGATGCGAAAGACCCTCTCCTACCTTCTCTGGGCGCTGATCGCCGCCCTGGGCGCCGCGGCCTTCGGCGTCCTGGCCCTGCGCCGCGGCGAGACCATCAGCGCCGCCTGGCTGGTGATCGCCGCGGTGTGCACCTACGCGGTCGGCTTCCGCTTCTACTCGCGCTTCATCGCCACCCGGGTGCTGGGGCTGGACGACCGGCGCGCCACCCCGGCGGAGCGGCTGGACAACGGGGTGGACTTCGTCCCCACCAACCGCTGGGTACTCTTCGGGCACCACTTCGCGGCCATCGCGGGGGCGGGGCCGCTGGTGGGGCCGGTGCTGGCGGCGCAGTTCGGCTACCTCCCGGGAACGCTCTGGCTGATCGTGGGGGTGGTGGTGGCGGGGGCGGTGCAGGACTTCATCATCCTGTTCGCCTCCATGCGGCGCGACGGGAAGTCGCTGGGGCAGATGGCGCGGGAGGAGATCAACGCGCCGGCGGGGATCATCGCCATGGTGGCCGTGCTGTTCATCATGGTGATCCTGCTGGCGGTGCTGGCGCTGATCGTGGTGAACGCGCTGGCGCACTCCGCGTGGGGGCTGTTCACCATCGCCTGCACCATCCCCATCGCCCTGCTGATGGGGTGGTGGCTGCACTCCTTCCGCCCGGGGAGGGTGCTGGAGACCTCGCTGATCGGGCTGGTGCTGACGCTGCTGGCGGTGGTGGCCGGCGGGTGGGTGGCGGCGAACCCGACGCTGGCGCCGCTCTTCACGGCGGAGAAGACCACGCTGGTGTGGCTGATGGCGGGGTACGGGTTCATCGCCTCAGTGCTCCCGGTGTGGGTGCTCCTCTGCCCGCGCGATTACCTGTCCACCTTCCTCAAGATCGGGACGGTGCTGGCGCTGGCGGTGGGGATCCTGGTCACGCTCCCCACCATCCGGATGCCGGCGCTCACCCCTTTCATCGACGGGACGGGCCCGGTGTTCGCGGGGAAGCTCTTCCCCTTCGCCTTCATCACCGTGGCGTGCGGCGCCATCAGCGGCTTCCACGCCCTGGTGGCCTCCGGGACCACGCCCAAGATGCTGAGCCGGGAGTCGGACGCGCGGATGGTGGGGTACGGGGCGATGCTGATGGAGTCGTTCGTGGGGGTGATGGCGGTGGTCGCGGCCTGTATCCTGGAGCCGGGGGTGTACTTCGCCATCAACTCCCCGGCCGGGGTGGTGGGGCCCACGCTGGAGCAGGCGACGCGCACCATCGCCACCTGGGGGTTCGTGGTCTCTCCCGAGCAGATGCAGACGCTGGCCCGCCAGGTGGGGGAGGAGACGCTGCTGGCCCGCACCGGCGGGGCGCCCTCGCTGGCGGTGGGGATGGCGCAGATCTTCGCCGGGATGTTCGGGGGCACCAGCCTGCTAGCGCTCTGGTACCACTTCGCCATCATGTTCGAGGCGCTCTTCATCCTCACCACCATCGACACCGGGACGCGGGTGGGGCGCTTCATGCTCCAGGAGTTGCTTGGGTACGTGTCCAGGCCGCTGGGGCGGACCTCCTGGTACCCAAGCATCGTGCTGTCCAGCGCCCTGATCGTGGGGGGGTGGGGGTACTTCCTCTACCAGGGGGTGGTGGACCCGCTGGGGGGGATCAACTCGCTCTGGCCACTCTTCGGGATCTCCAACCAGCTCCTGGCGGCGGTGGCGCTGTGCGTGGGAACCACCGTGCTGATCAAGATGGGACGGCAGCGCTACGCCTGGATCACGGTGGCGCCGCTCACCTGGCTGGCGACGGTCACGCTCACGGCGGGGTGGCAGAAGGTGTTCGCGGCGGACCCCAAGCTGGGGTTCCTGTCCCACGCGCGGATGATCCAGGACCACCTGGCCGCGGGGACGCTCCCGCCGGGGGCGCAGACGGTGGAGGTGGCGCGGCGGATGCTCTTCAACGACCGGCTGGACGCGGCGGTGGCGCTGGTGTTCATGGCGGTGACGCTGCTGGTGATCGCCACCTCGGTGCGGGAGTGGGTGCTGGTGATCCGGGGGCGGAAGCCGGCGGTGGTGCGGGAGTCGCCGGTGGTGCCGAGCGCGCTCGCGGCGGGGTAGGGCCCGCGGAGGGCCCCCGGACCGGGGCCGCTCCTCAGAACGGCCACTCGGGTGGCGTCGGCCGCTCCCCGGCGCTCCGCAGCGCCTGCTGGAGGTGCCGGGCGGCCTCGCGCCCGTCGTCGTCGCGGCGGAGGACCCGCTCCGCGCTCTCCAGGTGTCCGCGCACCCGCGCTCGCGTCTCCTCCGGCGCGTCGGACCGCGCCACCTCCCGCAGCAGCTCCGCCACCTTCTCCGCGAGCTGGTCCGCGCGCTGCGGGCTGTCCCCCACCCGCAGCGCCTCGGCGTGTGCCTGGCCGAGCCGGCGCAGGATCTCTTCCGGAATCGGCATGGTCCCTCCTGGAGTGCGGGTTTCACCGGGCGCACGGCGGTCCCCTCCCGGCCGCCTGCCGCAACATGCGCCCCAGGGGTGCGGATCGGCAAGCGCGCTCGTACCCCGGGGAACGGATTTCGCGGCACCGGGGTTCCACCCCGGTCCGGCGCGGCGCTCCCGGCGCCGCGCCCGTTCCCCATGCAACCCGACGAGCCCGAATGCACCCTGTAGCGCTGCTCCGCTCCGCGTCCGCCCGCAACGCGGCGCTCGCCTGCCTGGGAGCGCTGGCGGCCTGCGCCCCCGCCGCGCCCGAGCCTGCTCCGGCCCCCGCGGCCCCGGCCGCCGCTCCGGCGCCGGAGCCCGCCCCCGCGTCGGCCCCGGTGCGCGACATCCACTCCTTCGCCCGACCGGAGGAGGCGCGGGTCACCCATGTGGAGCTGGACCTGCGCGTGGAGTTCCCCGCGAAGCGCATCGGCGGCGCCGCCACCCTGGACCTGGCGGTGGCCCCCGGGGCGGAGCGGGTGGTGCTCGACACCCGCGACCTGGCGATCCGGGCGGTGACCGACGCGGGCGGCCGCCCGCTCCGCTTCGAGCTGGGCGCCCGGGACCCGGTCCTGGGCCAGCCGCTCACCGTGGCCCTCCCGGCCGGGACGCGGCGCATCGTGGTCACCTACGAGACCAGCCCCGAGGCCGCCGCGCTGCAGTGGCTCACCCCCGAGCAGACTGCGGGGAAGCGCCACCCGTACCTCTTCTCGCAGGGGCAGGCCATCCTCACCCGCACCTGGATCCCCACCCAGGACAGCCCGGGGATCCGGCAGACGTACGCGGCGAGCGTCACCGTCCCGGCCGGGCTGCGGGCGGTGATGAGCGCGGAGATGCTCACCCCCGAGGGCGAGCCGGCGAGCCCGGCGGAGACGGGGTGGAAGCGCTACCGCTTCCGGCTGGACCAGCCGGTCCCACCGTACCTGATCGCGCTGGCGGTGGGCGACATCGCCTTCCGTCCTCTCGGGCGGCGCACCGGCGTCTACTCCGAGCCGGCCATGCTGGAGCGCGCCGCCTACGAGCTGGCGGACGTGGAGCGGATGGTGGAGGCGGCGGAGTCGCTCTACGGGCCGTACCGCTGGGGGCGCTACGACATCCTGGTCCTCCCCCCCTCCTTCCCCTTCGGGGGGATGGAGAACCCGCGGCTCACCTTCGCCACCCCCACCATCCTGGCCGGGGACCGCTCCCTGGTGTCGCTGGTGGCGCACGAGCTGGCGCACTCCTGGTCCGGGAACCTGGTGACCAACGCCACCTGGAGCGACTTCTGGCTCAACGAGGGGTTCACCACCTACTTCGAGAACCGCATCATGGAGGCACTCTACGGCCGCGAGCGCGCCGCCATGCTGCAGAGCCTGGGATGGCAGGAGCTGCAGGGGGCGGTGCAGAGCGTCGGCGGTCCCACCTCGGAAGACACCCGGCTGCACATCGACCTGGCGGGGCGCGACCCGGACGCGGGGATGACGGAGATCGCCTACGAGAAGGGCGCTGCCTTCCTGCGCACCCTGGAACAGGCGGTGGGGCGTGAGCGGTGGGACGCGTACCTGCGCTCCTACTTCGACCGGCACGCCTTCCGGTCCATGACCACCGCCGGCTTCCTGGCCGACCTGCGCGCCCACCTGATCCGCGGCGACGCGGAGCTGGAGCGCCGCCTGCAGATCGACCGCTGGGCATACCAGCCCGGCGTGCCGGACAACGCGGTGGTGCCGCAGTCCGGCGCCTTCGCGCGGGTGGAGGCCGAGGCGCAGCGGTTCCTGGCCGGGACCCCCGCGGGGCAGCTCGAGACCCGGGGGTGGACCACGCAGGAGTGGCAGCATTTCCTGGGCTCGCTCCCGGAGCGGCTGACCGCCGCGCAGCTGGCCGACCTGGACCGCGCCTTCCGGCTCTCGCAGCAGGGGAACAGCGAGATCCTCTTCGCCTGGCTGCAGATCGCGGTGCGCAACCGCTACCCGCCGGCGGTACCCGTGCTGGAGCAGTTCCTCACCAGCCAGGGGCGGCGGAAGTTCGTGCGCCCGCTCTTCGCGGCGCTGATGGAGCAGGGGGAGTGGGGGCAGCCGCTGGCCCGCCGCATCTACCAGCGGGCGCGGCCGCTGTACCACCCGGTGACGGCGGGGTCGGTGGACGCGATCGTGAGGTAGTCGGGTAGCCGGCGCACCGCGTCCGATGCGAGGAACCCGGCCCGGATCAACTCCGGGGCCGGGTTCCTTTCGAGGGCGATCTCGCCCTGCGGGCCCTTGCGGGCGACCAGCACCGCGGAGGCCTCGACCAGTGTGGGCGCTCCCACCATGCGTCTACCCGCGGAGGCGATGGCGTCGGTCAGATCGGTCGCTTCCGGTTCTCCGAGCAGGATCGCCAGCAGCGCGGACGTGTCGATGACCATGGCCGGTTCAGCCCGGGAGGCCGTGCGCGTCGTACCCGAGAATCTCCTCCGGCGTCCGGGAGTCGCGATCCGGGAGGGAGGCGACGAACGCCTGGAGGTCGGCGACCTCTGCACGGTTCCGTGTCTGTGCCTGGCGCTTGCGGACGGCAGCCAGTCGCTCCGCGAGAGCCCTCGTCACTGCCGTGGTGATCGACTCACCCGTGGCCTCCGCCAGCTCGTGCGCGAGCCGGTCCGTCTCCAGGTTCTTGATGTTGAGAGCCATCGTTACGCCCAGGTTACCCGGTTGAGGGGTGGAATTATAGCTTTATGTCCACCAGAATGTAAGAAGACCGGGTCGCAGGGTGAGGAGAGTATCTGATCGATTGAAGGAAACTGCCGAGGGTTCGGGCCTGGCCCCCACTCCCACGGGGGCGGCGCCTTCGCTTGCCGGCCGGCGGCGGACGGCTTACCCTGCCTCGTCCCGTGCCGCGCTCCACCCCGTACCCGCACCGATCCCGATGCATCGCACCCTTCCGGCGCTCCTCGGCGTCCTCCTCCTCGCCCCCGTGGTTCTCAGTGGCCAGGAGCCCGCCGCCTGGGGGGAGACCCCGCGCTTCAGCACCTTCTCCATCGCCGCGGTGGACCCCGCTACCGGGGAGAGCGGGGTCGCGGTGACCACGCGGGTGCCGTGCGTGGGGAACGCGGTCCCGCACGTCCGGGCCGGGGTGGGGGCGCTGGCGACCCAGGCCTTCACCCGGGTGGAGTACGGCCCGGAGGTGCTGGAGCTGCTCGCCCGGGGGATGGCACCGGAGGAGGCGCTCCGTCGCACCCTGGCCGCCGACACCGGCGCCGCGCAGCGCCAGGTGGGGGTGGTGGCCCTGGACGGGCGCTCGGCGCAGCACACCGGGGCGCGCACCAACCCCTGGGCGGGGCACCGCGCCGGCCGCAACTACGTCACTCAGGGGAACTTGCTGGTGGGGCCGCAGGTGCTGGAGGCGGTGGCCCGCAGCTTCGAGGCGACCGAGGGGAGCGGGCGCCACCTGGCCGACCGGCTGATCGAGGCGCTGGCGGCGGGGCAGGCGGCGGGCGGGGACGCGCGCAAGGGGCGCACGCAGTCGGCCGCGGTGGTCGTCGCCGACCCGCGCCCGGGGCGCTCGCGCCGGCCGGACCGGGTCACCGCGGACATCAACGTGTGCGAGCACCCGGAGCCGGTCGCGGAGCTGCGCCGGATCTACGACACCATCTCCGAGACGCTGGGCTTCCGGGTCCTGCAGCAGTTCTCCGGGTCGGACGTGTGGCAGCTCAAGCTGATGCTCCACGCCCTGCGCCGTTTCCGCCCGGAGCAGCGCGAGCTGGTGCGCGACAGCACCGCCCTGGTCTACACCCAGGAGACGGTGGCCGCAGTGGACGCCTTCCGCAGGGCGGAGGGGCTGGCCACCCCCGAGCTGGGCTCCCCACCCGGGCTGGTGGACGGGGAGACACTCGCCCGGCTCTGGGCGGCGCTGGAGCGGGCGGGGAGGGCCGGGGAGGTGCGGCGGCGGATCCGGGAGCTGACGGCGGTGCGGCGCTGAGGGGTTCCGGCGGGTGGCCGGGGACGCAGGGCGCGAAAACACCTGGGGGCTGCCGTGTGGCAGCCCCCAGGTGTTTTCCTGCGCGGTCCGGATTCCGGCGGGTCAGCGCGACGACAGCGCCATCCACTGCTCCGCCTTCTGGAGGTTCCGCTCCGCGGCCGGCTGGTTCCCCAGCATCTCCTCCACCTGGGCCAGCGTCACGTGCGCGTTGGCGTAGTAGGTGGGGAAGCCGCGCGTGGCGTCGTCCGGCCAGTGGGGACGCTCCAGCAGGTCGCCGTACTGGAACACGTTCCACACCAGCCGCCGGTGCCGCTCCACGTCCATGTACGCTCCCAGGATCGAGTAGTAGGGGCTGTCCCTGGGCATGGGCGTCAGCCGCTGCGCCTCCTCCGGGGTGGTGAGCCGGTACGCCAGCCCCGTGCGCGTCACGAACGGGGCCAGCCCCAGCTGGTGGTGCGCGTCGCCGGTGGAGGCGAAGTAGATGGGCCGGTCGCCCCACGCCTCCTTGATGATGGTGAGCATCAGCTGGTCCGCCGGCATCAGGTAGCGCCCGCCCGGGATGGTGGCCTCCATCCCCCGCGCCTCGAAGACCACGTCCTCCGGCACCGGGAC
This sequence comes from Longimicrobiaceae bacterium, assembly GCA_036260145.1. GTDB lineage: Bacteria > Gemmatimonadota > Gemmatimonadetes > Longimicrobiales > Longimicrobiaceae > JAFAYN01. Next base: position 10,248 of record DATAAL010000826.1, read on the forward strand.
CAGCGACTGGCTCACCTGGTCGATCTGCTCGTCCGTGAGCGGGAGGATGGGGCGCGTGGGCGGCCGGGGGTTGCCGTACAGCGCCAGCCGCGCGCTGGGCTCGAAGGGGCGCTGGCAGAGGATGCGGGTGGGGTC
>DATAAL010000827.1:0-6582 GCA_036260145.1 Longimicrobiaceae bacterium
CCCGTACAGCAGGGCGATCCCCACCACCCCGAACCCCGCCACCGCGGGGAGGTCGCGCGGGGCCACCCGCACCCTCCCCCGCGCCGCGGCGTGAACCCCGAAGAGCACGGCCGCGATCGTCGCCCTCCAGAAGGCCACCTCCAGCGGGCCGATCCCCTCCCGCATCGGGAAGCGCGACGCGGGGCCCAGCAGCCCCCACAGCACCCCCGCGCAGAAAACGTAGAAGTACCCCATCTCTCCCCGTCGGACCGGCGATTCCCACGCGCGCCCCCGGTGGGGCAGCCGGAGACAAGATACCCGCACCCGGGGGCGCCCGCACCCGCGCCCTCCGATCCGCCGGACGCCCTTGCGGAGCGGGAGCACATCTCCACAATTCAATGAGCGAAGCCGGACCATCGGTCCGGATCTCCCCCCAAATCCAGGAGCGGAAGATGTCCACCCCTGCAGCGAGCGGCGTGCGGCTCGGCGGGATCGGCCAGATCGCCGTCAACGTGCACGACCTGGAGCGCGCGCTCGCCTTCTACCGGGACACGCTGGGGATGCGCTTCCTCTTCCAGATCCCGAACGCCGCCTTCCTCGACTGCGGGGGGGTCCGGCTGATGCTCGGCACTCCGGAGAAGCCGGAGTTCGACCACCCCGCTTCCATCCTGTACTACCGCGTGGACGATATCCGGGCCGCGTACGGTGCCCTGGCCGCGCTCGGCGTCCGCTTCGAGGACGAGCCCCACCTCATCGCCCGGATGCCCGACCACGAGCTGTGGATGGCCTTCTTCCGCGACAGCGAGGACAACCTCCTGGCGCTGATGAGCGAGGTGCCTCACGCGCAGCACCCCACCCTCCCACAGGACCGTGCCGTCTCCGGTGGAGGGTGATACACCGGTAGCGTCATCCCTCACGTTCACCGAACCGAGATGCTGGAACCCACCACCCTGCAGGGCCGCCACGTGCGGCTGGAGCCCCTTTCCCCGGCACACGTTCCCGCGCTGTGCGAGGTCGGCCTGGACCCCGAGCTGTGGCGCTGGACGCTGACCCGGATCCACACCCTCGACGAGATGCGCGCCTACGTGGAGACCGCGCTCCGGGAGCAGGCGGAGGGGCGCGCCCTCCCCTTCGCCACCCTGGACGCCGCCTCGGGGCGCGCCATCGGGAGCACCCGCTTCGGCAGCATCGATCCGGGGAACCGGCGGGTGGAGATCGGGTGGACCTGGGTGGCACGCCCCTGGCAGCGGACCGGGGCCAACACCGAGGCCAAGTACCTGATGCTCCGGCACGCCTTCGAGACGATGGGGTGCATCCGGGTGGAGCTGAAGACCGACGCGCTGAACGAGCGCTCCCGCGCCGCGATCCTGCGCCTGGGCGCCCGCGAGGAGGGGACCCTGCGCAAGCACATCCTCACCCCGGACGGACGGGTGCGCGACACGGTGTACTTCAGCATCCTGGACGACGAGTGGCCGTCCGTCCGCGCGGGGCTGGAGGCCAAGCTCGCGCCCCGCATACCCTAGCCCGATCCGTCCGATGCAGACACGACGCCTGCTGGCCCCGCTCCTCCTGGCCGTGACGGGGTGCACCCCCGCGGTCCGCTCCGCCCCCGCCCTCACTCCCGCGCCCGCCCCGCTGGCGGCAGCGCTGGACTCCGTCTTCGGCGACACCGCCTTCGCCCGCGCCCACTGGGGGGTGCTGGTCCGCTCCCTGGACACCGGCGCGACGCTGTACCGCCGCGACTCCGGGCGGATGTTCGTCCCCGCCTCCAACATGAAGGTGGTCACCGGGGCGGCGGCGCTGGAGGCTCTGGGGCCGGAGTTCCGCTACCGGACCCGGTTGTCCGCCACGGGCCCGGTGCAGGACGGGACGCTGCGCGGCGACCTGGTGGTGGAGGGGAGCGGGGACCCGACGATCTCCGCCCGCTTCGGCGGGGACCCGCGCGCCGTCTTCCGCGCCTGGGCCGACTCGCTGCGGGCGCGGGGGATCCAGCGCGTCGCGGGACGGCTGGTCGGGGACGACGACGCCTTCGACGACGTCCCCCTGGGCCGGGGGTGGGCGTGGGACGACGTGGACGCTCCCTACTCGGCCGAGGTCTCGGCGCTGGAGCTCAACGAGGGGATGGCCTCGGTGCGGGTGGCCCCCGGGGCGCGGGCGGGGGAGCCCGCCCGGGTGGCGCTCGACCCGCCGACGGGGTACGTCCCGATGGCGAACCGCGCGGTGACCGCCGCCGCCGGGACCCGGGTCACGGTGGAGGTCGCCCGGGACCCGGAGGGGACGGGGATCGTGGTCTCCGGCGCGGTTCCGCTCGACACCATGGGGGTGGAGGAGGGGGTGGCGGTGCGCGACAACACCCGCTACTTCGCCACCGTGCTGCGGGAAACGCTGCAGGCGGCGGGGATCGAGGTGCAGGGCGTGGCCGCGGACGCCGACGCGCTCCCCGAGGCGGAGCGGAGCGCGGTGCGGACCACGCTGTTCGCGCACGCCTCCCCCCCGCTCCGGGAGATCCTCCCCGTCTTCCTGAAGCCCAGCCAGAACCAGATCGGGGAGATCCTGCTCAAGACGCTGGGGCGGGAGCTGCGCGGGGAGGGGAGCGCGCAGGCGGGGCGCGCGGTGACGGACTCGCTGGTGCGCATGTGGGGGCTGGACCCGCGGCAGCTTGCGCAGGCGGACGGATCGGGGCTCTCCCGCTACAACCTGGTCTCCCCGGAGCTGCTGGCGGGGATCCTGGAGCGGATGACCCGCAGCCCGCACCGGGAGGTGTGGAACGCGGCCCTCCCGGTGGCAGGGGTTGACGGGACGCTCGCGGGCCGCCTGCGGGGGACCCCGCTGCAGGGACGGGTGCACGCCAAGACGGGGACGCTCTCCGGCGTCCGTGCCCTGTCGGGGTACCTCCCGGGGCCGGACGGGGAGCGTCTGGTCTTCTCCATCCTCCTCAATCACCACACCCTCACCGCCCGTGAGGCCGACCGGGTGATCGACGCCGCCCTGCTGCGCATCGCCACCGGCCGCCGGCCGTAGACGAACGGCAACGAAGGCCTCCACCCGGCGCTGCCGTTCCCTCTCCCACAACGGGAGAGGAACAGCAGCATCGCCAGGCGAGACAAGCAGTTGCGAGAGGGATGCGAGCCCGGAGGGGCGAGCCCCCGCGCCTCGCAGTTCAGAGGCACTGGCGAGGGCTCGACTCCGTTAGCCAGCGTGGTCTGCTGGCTTACGGAGCCGCAGCCCGACCCCCGCGCCCGCGGGGGGCACGCCCCATCAGGCAGTTCGACAAAGCTGTTCCACGCGATCTACCAGACCGCCCGGCTACTCTACTGCGGGACGATCTGTCCGCGGATCTCCCCGCCGGGAAAGGCGGTGGTGTGCACGTTGACGTAGGTGTCGCCGTTGCGCATCAGCGCCAGCAGCGAGGCGTAGGTCACCTGTCCCACGTCCGCGCTGGTGAACGACCCCTCCCGCAGCGTCCCGTTGACCGCGCCGGTGGCGGGGGTGGCGGCGAACAGCCCTACCAGGATCGCGCCGTTGACTCCGCGCACCCCTACGTGGATGTGCGCCGCGGTCACCCCCGTCATCCCCGACACGTCCAGCCGGTATCGGACGGTGGTGCCCTCCACGGTGAAGGTCGCGGTCCCGGTCCCGGGGACGTTCCTCACCGGGACCTCCTCCGCGCCGCTCAGGGTGGCCCGGAACTCGTTCGCCGGTCCGGTGCCTTCGTCCTCGCACCCGAGGATGCCGAACGCCAGAACCGCCGCCGTCACCAGACGCAAGCTCGTCCGCAACATGGCCCCTCCTTGACTGGGGGTGAGTCCTCCGGGTCCGGGCGCGGGGCTCAGGGGGGCGGGGGCGCCCCTCCGCGCGGAGGTCCCGGCGGGTTGAAGCGCGGCGGGTGGAGCCCCGCCGCCTCTTCCATCCGCTGCACCTTGCCGTTCAGCCGCCCCACCAGGATCCGGGTGGCGCGCAGGTCGTGGTTGGACTCGATCAGCATCAGCGCCAGGTCGGCCGTCCCCCACAGGAGCCCTGCGAAGACGATCAGCCGCGTGGCCTCCACCAGGAGGAGCGGGATGGCGTCGGACCCTTGGCGCACCAGGTTGATCACGATCTCCCCGATCAGGAGCAGGATCAGCAGGAGCGCCAGGAGCTTGAACAGGCGCGCGATGTAGCGGAGCCCGGCGTGCGGCTCCAGGTCCTCTTCCCGGACCAGCATCTCGTCCGGGGTGGGGTCGTCGCGCCCCTCCGTCCGGCGGTCCGCTCCGGCCCGAGCGCCGCGGGGTGCCGCTTCGTCGCGTGGGTCAGCCAAGGTGCGCTCCTCGTCGTGAGGTGGGTGTGTCTACCAGCGGGCGCGGTTGCCGCGCGTATCAATGTGCACCATCCCGCGGTGCCCTCCCGTGGGCGGGTAGTAGTGCATCCCCCCCACCAGGCTCGGGTACTTCTGCTCCACCCGATCCACAGCCCGGCCGATGATCCGCGCGTCGGACAGGTTGATGCGGCCGTCGCGGTTCAGGTCGTCCATGATCCCGTTGCGGTCGTTGTCCACAGCGATATCCATGGCGTCGCCGTACATGTGGCGGGAGAGCTGCCCCCGCCCGGCGGTGGTCCCCCCGTTGGCGTTGTACCAGGGGGAGCGGAAGCCGCTCACCGCGAACAGGTTGTCCACCGGGTGCCCCATGGCCTCCAGCTCCTGCACCACCAGCTCGATCTTGTCCAGCAGCTGCGGGTCCACCACCACGTACTTGGGCCAGACGTTCTCCTGCAGCTTGGTGATGAAGTCCTTGAGCTGGATGTGCTCGGAGAGGAACATCTCCTTGTTCTGCGGGGTGACCTCGATCATCCCCGGGGGCGTGGCGTAGATCGGGTTGGCGGGGCAGCTCCCCACCTCGCACGGCCAGTTGCCGATGCGGTACCGCCCGATCCGCCCGTCGCGCTTGGCCGACATGGGGACCAGCCGGACCACCGCCAGGTTGGGTACCTCCCGGGTCAGGTTCCCGGAGCGCAGCACCACCTCCCAGATCCCCGTGTTGCCGGCGTTCCCCACGATGCGCTCCCCGGCGGCGAAGGCCAGCTCCCCGGTGGTGGCCCGCGGCAGCTCCGGCGTCTCCCCCGGCTCCACGATCTGCACGTACACCTTGCCGCTCAGCCCGCGGATCTCCCGGGGGAGCCGGGCGGCGTAGTCGCGCGCGGTGCGCTCCAGGAGCGCGGCGGTGATGGTGGGCGCCAGGGGGTCGGCCCCGGGGTTCAGCGGGTTGCGGGTGATCCGCTCCCCCACGGTGGGGGGGGCGTTGGGGTCGCCCAGCGCCGAGGGACGGGAGGGGCCCAGGACCGGGGTCAGCGTCCCCGCGGGATCGGTCGGGACGGGCTGGGTGAGGCGCACGTAGACCACGTACACCCACGCCGCCAGAAAGAGGGCCACCAGCGCCAGGGAGACCCTGTGGAACCAGCGCTCCTGCTCCGGCGTCAGCCCGGTGCGTTCCCACCGCGAGACGTGCTCGCGGATGAGCGGGAAGAGGAAGGGATCGTGTGCGTATTCCATGACGCCGGCTTCCCTTCATCATCCGTGCCGTTGGGGAGCACCTGCGCCCCCCGGAAACACGGCGGGGCGGGCGACTCCGTGTCGCCCGCCCCAGCCAATCCGCCTTGGAGCCGCGGAGTTCCCTCAGCGTCCCGTCTCCCCCTCCCGCAGGGCGCGCGGGGGGCCCAGCACCTCCGCCAGGAGGATGGCGCGCCGCAGCTCCCCGCGCGAGCGTAGCTGGCCGGCCAGCGCCTCCCGGTGGCGGGGAGCCGGCGCCTCCTGTAAGTAGCGCTGGTGGAAGCGCTCGTGCTCGGCGGCCCGGTCCACCTGCAGCGCCTCCAGCGACTCTTCGGCACGGACCGGGAGCGGGCGCAGGGTCTCCTCGCTGGCCCCCACCGGCTCCATCGACACCGCCTCCGCCTCGTGGATCACCTCGGCGTTGCGGTCGTCGCTCGCCACGGACACCTCCTCGTCCGCGCCCTCCTCCTCATCCACCCCCGGCCACTCTCCCCACCCGGCCGACCACCCCCCGCCGCCGGACGGGGCCGGCGCGGGGGCGCCGTTCGGGGTGGGGGCGGGGAGCCCCGGCGTCGGCGCATCGCTCTCCCGGGGTGAAGGCAGCGTCTGCCCGGGAGGCGGCTTCCGCTGGGCGACCCGCCCCAGCAGGGAGAACCCCACGAACAAGAGGACGAAGAGGACCTCGATCCAGTCCATGGCTCAGCTCAGCTCCCTGTTCCCCGATGGGGGCCCTTCGGGAGCGGCCAGCGCCCGCCGCATCGCGGTGTCGCTCTGCATGTTGCTGTAGCGGGCGTAATCCATGATCCCGAGGTTGCCGTTGCGGAAGGCCTCGGCCATGGCCTGCGGGACCTGCGCCTCCGCCTCCACCACCCGGGCGCGCATCTCCTCCACCCGGGCGCGGTTCTCCTGCTCCTGCGCCACCGCCATGGCGCGCCGCTCCTCCGCCCGCGCCTGGGCGATGCGCTTGTCCGCCTCCGCCTGGTCGGTCTGCAGCTCGGCGCCGATGTTCTTCCCCACATCCACGTCGGCAATGTCGATGGAGAGGATCTCGAACGCCGTCCCCGCGTCCAGCCCCTTGC